>CANJMX010000020.1 GCA_947475125.1 Actinomycetota bacterium | reverse complement strand
GCCCGGGCGCGATCTGTGGTTCCACGACCTCGAGGCGGCGGCATCGCCCGAGCACGTCGCCCAGCCGATGGACGCCGAGCAGATGCTGTTTGCGCTCTACACCTCGGGAAGCACCGGAAAGCCGAAGGGAATCGTCCACACAAGCGGCGGATATCTCACGGGCGTGGCATCCACACACGCGAATGTGTTCGACCTGCGCGACGACGACGTGTACTGGTGCGCAGCCGACATCGGCTGGATCACCGGCCATTCGTACATCGTGTACGGGCCCCTCGCCAACGGCGCCACAAGCGTCATGTACGAGGGCGCGCCCGGCTATCCCGGCCAGGACCGCTTGTGGGACATCGCCAGCCGGTACGGGGTCACCATCCTGTATCTGGCCCCCACCGCCATCCGCATGTTTATGAAGTGGGGCGATCAGGCGCCGGCCGGGCATGACCTCTCGCACATCCGACTGCTCGGCAGCGTCGGTGAGCCCATCAACCCCGAGGCGTGGGAGTGGTACCGCACGCACATCGGCGGAGGTGCCGCGCCCATCGTGGATACCTGGTGGCAGACCGAGACGGGCAGCATCATGATCAGCCCGCTGCCCGGGCTCGACGCCCTCAAGCCGGGATCGGCAGGAAAGACGCTGCCGGGACTCCGCGCCGAGATCCTGGGTGAGGACGGCAAACCCGTCCCCGCGGGTGAGGGCGGCTACCTGGTGCTTTCACACCCGTGGCCGTCAATGCTGAGGACCCTCCTGGGCGACGACGAGCGCTACATCTCCACCTACTGGGCCCGCTTTCCCGGCAAGTACCTGGCCGGTGACGGGTGCCGCCAGGATTCCGACGGGGATCTGTGGCTGCTCGGTCGCATCGACGACGTCATGAATGTGTCGGGGCACCGCCTGTCCACCATCGAGATCGAGAGCGCGCTGGTGGATCATCCAGCGGTCGCCGAGGCCGCGGTCATTGGCCGGTCCGACCCGCTCACCGGCGAGGCCGTCGCGGCATTCGTGACGCTGCGCGACGGGTTTGAGGGGAACGACGCCCTCATCGCCGAGCTTCGTGATCACGTGGCCCTGCGCATCGGTGTCATTGCCAAGCCCAAGTCCATCGTGATCACCCCCGACCTGCCCAAGACGCGGTCGGGAAAGATCATGCGGCGGCTGCTCCGGGACGTCTCCGAACAGCGCAACCTGGGTGATGTCAGCACCCTCGCCAACGAAGAGGTCGTCGCCGCCATCTCGGAGACGGCCGAAACGATGCGCGCAAGCGAGGACTGACCCGGGAGCTATCCCAGCGCCGGGGGGATTCCCCGGTCAGCGGCCTCAAGGCGGTCGATGGCGTGCATGCGTGCCGCCTCCACCGCCTGGCGGGGCGGGGTCATGCGATGGGCCTCCCGGTACCAGGCGAGCATGCCCTCCATGGCCAGCGCCAACGCGAGACGCCCATGGGCATCCTCCTGCCGGGCGTCCCAGGCGCCAGCCACCAACGCTGCCAGCCCCAGAACCTGTGGCGACCTGGGGGGAGACTTCAGCACCGTGACCGGGCCGACGGCCGATCGGGTGAGCACCCCCCGTACGCGCGTGCCCCCACGCGCTGATGGCCAATCGGTAAAGCGCACCTCCATCGGTGCCGTGCCCCGGCCAGATGCCCGCAGGATGCCCTCGGGAATCGACCCGTCGACACTGTCGGCGATGGCCGACGCCAGCCGCTTGACGGCCTCCCCGAATGCGGGGCCGTGGTCCTCGTGCATGCGGTGCACCGTCCACGCCATGAGGCCGAGCGTGAGGTCAAGGCGGTCAGCCGCCATTCCACGGCCGGATCCCTCGCCCCGCGGCACAAAACGCACCGCGGCCAGGCCCGGTGCGGGGAGCGCGACCTCGAGTCGCGCGTATTCCCTGCTCAAGATCACAAAGTGGCTTTCTGGTGGGAGATACGTCCGAGCGCGTTGCTACCTTCGAAATTACTCCGCAGCAAGCGCTGCAGCCTCCGCCCGGAGGGCCCTGAAGCAAGGAGACCCATGACCAAGGCCGACTTCGTCAAGCGCGTCGCACGTACCGCTGACCTCACGAATGATCAGGCGACCCGTGCCGTGCAGGCCGTTCTCGATGAGATCGAGCTCGCTCTCAAGTCCGGAGACGAGGTTCAGTTCTCCGGTTTCGGCAAGTTCTCGGTTTCGCACCGTGCAGCACGTGAAGGTGTTGATCCACGTAATCCCGGCAGCAAGATCCAGATCTCGGCTCGCACTGTGCCGCGTTTCTCGGCGGGCGCGCAGCTTAAGCGCTCGGTCGCCGGCTGATGATGTGACCTTCTCCCACCTGCCGTCCGAAGTGGACGGCAGGTGGGAGAGTCATATCGCTCCTCGCGCCTACTTCTTGGTGGCGAAGTCGAGCGTGATGTATGCGCCCTCGGGGAGTGACTCCACCGAGTTGAGCGTGAACGAGTAGATCGACCCGCCGGTGGTGAACGTCCCGTCGCTCAGGTCGTAGGCGCCCTTGTCAGTGGCCGTGTCCGGCGTGATGGTGGGCTCGCCGAGGTTCGTGCCCGTGAGGGCCACCTCGTACGCCTGGTTGCTCACGCCGCCGCCGATCGGGATCTTCACCGAGCATGCCTCCTCGGCGCCCATGCAGTCCACCTGCTTCACGGTTCCGCTGGTGGTGGATGTGGTGTCCGTCGTGGCAGTGGTGTCAGCGGCCGCAGTTGACGCAGCGGCGGCCGTGTCGGCCGTCGATGCGGCGGGCTCTGATGACCCACCGCAACCGGTGAACACGAGGGTGGTGGCCGCGGCACCAGCCGCGGCAAGGGTAAGAAGACGGCGTGCCGTCATATTTTCGACCTCCAGGTCATGGAACGGTTGGGGTGGGGCTACTTCGCCTTGAAGATGAGCGTCAACATCGTGCCCTTGGGAATCGAGCCCACGGCGTTGAGCGTGAACGTGTACATCGAGCCGCCCATCGTGTACTTGGCCTTGCTGATGCTGTACGCGCCCTTGTCCGCCTTGGGAGCGGACTTCGAGGCCAGGTGCAGATTGGTATCGGTGAGCTTCACGGTGATCGCCTTGTTGCTGGCCCCACCCGCAAGCGACACCTTGGCCGTGCACTGGCTGGCACCACCCTTGCAGGAGACGGTCTGTGACCCGGCGCCAAGGGCACCAGCCGATCCGATGAGCGCGGTTGCTGCAACGCCAGCGGCAACTGCAGTGAGAAGACGTCGTGAGGGCAACTGATTACTCCTGATCGTGAACACGGGAATTGCCGCGCCAACGCTAGACGCGAGTGCGGTCGTCCACGTGGCTGGCGGGTGAACCCTTTCTCCATCACGCACTGAATGCCGGAGGCGGGACTCGAACCCGCACGCCCCGAAGGGCCGGGGATTTTAAGTCCCCCGCGTCTACCAGTTCCGCCACTCCGGCCCGACCTTCGAGGTGACTAGCGCCCGAACGTGGCGGCGCCGGGCGTGCGATCCACTGACGACACGCGGGTGTCCTCGACCATCCGCGCCCAGTCCTCGGGGAGTAACGGCCACTTGTCGAGCACCTGCTGAAACCTGATGAACCGGGTGTTCTCGCCCTTCGAGAACATCATGCGCTGGGTGTCGCGCGGGTCCGCCACGCTGGCCGGGCGCCCGTCGGGTCCGCCAGCGGGCGCGACGGTCTCACCTTTCACATCCCGGGCCTCGGTGCTCATGGGCGTGAGTCTATGCCGTGCGCGCCGCGGGAACGAGGCGGGGATCTGCCGCGATGCCATCCAGCAGGTCGCGCTCCGACACGATCACCTCACTGGCACTGAGGGCTGACATTGCCCCCAGCAGGATCGCCATGCCGTTGACGATGACATCGGCGCGGTCGGGGTGCATCCCGGGCATGCGTCTTCGTGCGGGGAGGTCCAGCGCGGATGCGCTGTTGAGTGCCGCCTCGATATCGCTGTTCGAGAGACGCATCCGGTGGATCCGCTCCGGATCGTAGAACCCGGCACACAGGGCGGCGGCCTGAGTCACGGTTCCGGCCAGACCAACAACCGGACCCTCGGATGCGAACCCGCTGGTGGCCGCAGCCACCAGTCGCTCAGCCGTGTCGTGCGCCTCGTCAATCGACTTGTCGATGTCACGCACCACACCCAACGGCAGGCTCACCAGATTCCGTGGGCCGCCAGCATCCCCCTCCACCACCTCGGTACTGGCACCGCCGATGTCAATCACCCGGCAGGGCCCGGCGTCCAGCGGCAGTGCCATACGGGCGCCCGCAAAGGCCAGCGTGGCCTCCTGCTCCCCGGTCACGATGGTGAGCCCGCTCCCAAGGTGTCTCCGAAACACATCCTCAATGGCGCCGTGGTTCGGGGCCTCGCGCACCGCGGCGGTGCCCACCGCCACCACGGGCGGGGATCCCGCCACGGCGATGCGCTCGGCGTAGTCGGCAAGACAGGCGTCGAGGCGCGCGAGCGCGTCAGCGCATACCGATCCATCGGGGAGGGCCCCACGGCGCAGGCCGGTCACCGTGCCCAGACGCTCCCCCACCGCGCCGTCGGCGGTCAGCCGCTCAAGCAGCAACAAGCGGACTGAATTGGAGCCGACGTCCAGGACGGCGGCCCGCACGGTCATCGCGCGCGGAACTTGACGAGTGCACGAACGCCGGCAAGCCACCCAAGGGGACCCCGGAGCGCGGCAAGTGCGATGGATGCATGGTGGCCGATCGCCTGGAGTTCGGCCACCGACACCCGGAGCTCCTCGATCTCACGTGACAGTTCGTCAGCACCGGCCTGAGCGCGGGCCACACCGGCGTCGATATCGCGCATGCCTGCGCTGATGCCCTCGGCCAGCGGGGTGATCTGACGTGATGCCGACTTCACCCGGCGGCGCAGAATGAGCCCACGCACCACCGCAAAGGCCAGCCCCACCACAATGAGTGTTCCCATTGCGATGGCCGAGCCGCCGACAACCCAACCCACGGTCTAGGCCCCCTGCGCCATGACGGCGCATGCGATGGTGGTGGCAGAAGAGATCACGGATCGGGAGACTACCGCCATGCACCCATCCACCCACACCGCGTCGGCCGAGATCCACTGGGTTGACGTTTTCGCCACCGGGCCGCTCACAGGCAA
Organism: Actinomycetota bacterium; assembly: GCA_947475125.1. Lineage (GTDB taxonomy): Bacteria > Actinomycetota > Thermoleophilia > Miltoncostaeales > Miltoncostaeaceae > SYFI01. The sequence continues at coordinate 10,800 of CANJMX010000020.1, read as the reverse complement.
CCCCCTCGCCGTCATTCTGTGTGAGGCGCCGTGGGATGACGCGCGTATGCAGGCAATGGCCGCAGAACTGGGGCTCTCCGAGACCGTGTTCGCGCAGCGCGCAGCGGAGCCCGCGTTGCGCATCTTCACTCCCACCACGGAGATCCCCATGGCGGGGCACCCGCTGGTGGGAGCGGCGTGGGTGCTGCACCAGCAGGCATGGATCGCAGACCGCGGGGTGCTGCGTGCCGCCGGTGGCCACGTGGCGGTCGCCATCCGCGGCAGCGACGCCTTCGTGGTGCCTCCCGCACCACGGCACATTGCCGACGTTGATGCCGACGAGATCGCAGCGGCACTGGGCACGACGGGCACCGGCACGACGCCCGTCTGGCACGCGGGCCTTCCGCAGGTCATGCTCGCCGTGGACGACCCGCACGCACTCAATCCCAACCACGATGCCGTGCTGGCGCTCGGAATCCGTGATGGCTGGGCCGGTGTCAGCGCGTACCGCGTCGTCGATTCGTCCCCGGGCCGCATCACCGCTGAGGTACGCCACTTTGCTGCCCCCATCGGCATCCCTGAGGACCCGGTCACCGGAAGCGCAGCGGGGGCGCTGGGGGCCGCGCTCGCACGTGCCGGCCACGGCGACAACGGCCTGCTGCATCTGGAGGTACGCCAGGGGCACTCGATGGGGCGCCCTGGGGAGGTGCGCGTGATCGTCGGGGTCGCCGACGGCGCGCCGGTGACGCTTGAGGTGGGAGGGACGGTGGTCCCCATCATGTCCGGCGTGATCGGGAGCACCATCGCCGCGGGGTAGGGTGAGCGGGATGACCGACCCGCCAATTCTCGACCGCCGCCTCGTGTTCGTATTGGGCAAGGGCGGCGCGGGAAAGACCACAGTCGCCAGCGCGATGGCGCTGGGGCTTGCCGATGCCGGCAAGCGCACACTGCTTATTGAGGTGGCATCGGAGCGGCGCACCGAAGTGCTGTTTGGCACCCTGCCGGCGATCGGCGGTGTGCCGAAGGAGGTACGGCCCGGACTCGCGACGCTGTCCATCGACTCGGAGAAGGCCACCGAGGAGTATCTGGCCCGGCAACTGCCCATGCGCCCACTCGTGGAGCTGATGGTGCGCAGCCGGGCCTTCCATCAGGTGGCCCAGGCGGCGCCGGGCCTGTCGGAACTGGTGACGGTGGGCAAGATCTGGGATCTGGCCACCGCCGTAAAGGGTGACGCCCCGGTGTGGGATCGCATCGTCGTGGATGCTCCGGCCACCGGTCATGGCATCGCACTGCTCGAGGTGGCCGGGCGTATCCGCGAACTCGCCGGGTCCGGACCCATCCGGGAGCAGGCCGAGAAGATCGAGCAGGTCATCCACCACCCCGCCGCCACGGGAGTGGTGGTGGTGGCCATTCCGGAGGACCTCGCGGTGAGCGAGGCCGTGGAGGCCGTTGCGGCGCTTCGCGAACGCGATCTGCCCGTGGCCGCGGCCGTAATGAACGCCGTCCGGGCATCGGTATTCATGGATGCCGACGAAGCACCGCTCGCCGCGGTGGCGGCGGGTACGGGCGGCGCCGCCGCGCGCGCAGCCGCCACCGCCGGGCTGGCCGATCTCATGGCCGCCCGTCACGATCAGGCCGAGATTGCCGCGCTGGCCATTGGTACCAACGTGCCCGTCGTGTCGCTGCCCGATGTGCCCGACCTGCGGCCGGGCTCGGGTGGCCTCGAGCGGCTGGCCGCCGCCCTTATGACCGATCCGGCCATCGGGGGTGGTGCATGAGCACCGACCTCCTTCGACTGGTGGAGGGCCGCCGCATCGTGGTGGTTGCCGGGGCGGGCGGGGTGGGCAAGACCACCGTGTCGGCGGCGCTGGCACTCGGGCTCGCTGCCCGCGGCGCGCGGGTTGCGGTGGTCACCATCGACCCTGCCCGACGTCTGGCCGCGGCCCTGGGAATTGACGCGCTCGGCGACATGCCACACCGGGTGGATGCCGCGCGGGTGGAGGCATCGGGCCTGACGATGCTCGGCACGATGGATGCCCTCCAGCTCGACCCGCGCGCCACGTTCGATCGGCTGGTTGCCCGCGAGGCGCCTGACGAGGCCGCTCGCGAGCGCATACTCGCCAATCGCATCTACCGGCACCTGTCGAGCACCGCGGCCGGTGCGCAGGAGTTCATGGCGGTGGAGCGCCTGCACGAGCTTCATGACTCGGGCGACTACGACGTGGTGGTGCTTGACACTCCCCCGGCGCGCAACGCCCTGGACTTCCTTGACGCACCCGAGCGCATGACCCGATTTGTGGAGGGTCGGGGGCTGCGGCTGCTGCTGGGCCCCCGGGGAGGGGCCGGCCGGGTGGGGTGGCGCGCGCTGCAGGCCGGCGGATCAATGGTGATGTCGGTACTTGAGCGCCTCACCGGAGCCGAACTGATCGGCGAGATCAGAGAGTTCCTGCTGTCGTTCGATGGCATGTACCAGGGCTTCAGCGATCGCGCTGCGGCGGTGAACCAACTGCTGTTGTCAGACGATGCCCGCTTCGTGGTGGTCACCGGGCCACGGCCCGAGCCATCCGCCGAGGCCCATGCGCTGTGGGATCGCCTCACCACCGACCACTACCCCCTGGGTGCGCTGGTGGTGAACCGGGTGCACCCGGTACCGGGCGGGGCCGATGATGCCCCCGACGGGCTCGAGGAGTTGCTGCGCGGCGCCGGGGCGCCGGATCCAGCTGGTCTCGCCCGGCGGGCGACGACAGTGCTCGAGGCCGCCCGGGCGCGCGCCCGGGCCGACCGCCACGAGATTGATGCCCTCACCATCGCGTTGCATCACCCGCACGTGGTGACGGTGCCGGCGCTTGAGTCCGATCCGGTCGAGGTGGCGGGCATCGCCCGCATCACCAGGGCCCTCGGGGCCGCCTGAAAACGCGCGGGGCCCCGCCTGATGGCGGGGCCCCGATCACATCACGTGACTCTGAGACGGCTACGCGTCGAGGCAGACCACGTACACAATGAAGTTCGCCGAGTTGGTGGAGCTGTTCTCGAGCGAGGCGTTCCACCCAACCGGTACCTGATTGGAGATGGTGGGGGCCTGTCCATTGGCCAGTGCTGGACGGCTGTAGAGCACGGTTGCGTTGTAGCCCGTGTAGGTGGCATCGGGCACGCCGCCGAAGCCGCCGCCGGTCACGTCATCACCGCTATCGCACTTGGGAAATGCCGATCCGGAGGTGCCGATGGGCACGGTCACCTGCTGGTAGCGCAGGTACGTGGTGATGGCACCCGGTGCGAGCGTGGACTTGAGCACGCTGTTGCTGGCAAGGGTGCGGTTGTTGATCGCCTGGTTGGCGATCTTCACGTTCTTCACCGACTTGTTGACCAGATCATTGCCGCTGATCTGCGTTGCGGCATAGGCGCCACCACCGGCGAGCGCCACGACAAGCGCGGTCGACGCCACCACCATCGCGGCGCTGGGACGACGAAAACGGGAGTTGATCTTCATTACTGGGAGACCTCCTGGTCACGAACCGTGGGGATGCATCTGATGCGAGTTGGCCATCCCCGACCGGCCTCCTCCCTCAGCGCGCCAGCACCACGGTCCCCTCGCGTCCGGTGCCCACCACCACGCCGCCGGCTGCCGCAGCCGTCGCCACCCCCCGGATGGCGGCGACCTGATCGCCCGATGCCAGGTCGTGCACCACCACGCGCTCCCCAAGCGAACGCGTTCCGGTGACCAGCAGCCCGTCACCCACCTGGAGAGAGCGCCCGCCGCCCGGGGGCACATCGATTGTGGGGCGCTCGGCCCGTGCGACGGTGAAATGCAGCACCACCCGGGGCCCCACGCCGGCGATGGCCACCCCTCCCGGCACGGTCGCGACGGCGGTGATGGGCTCGCCCAGCGGGCCCTGCGAGCGTGCTTCCTCCTCGCCGCCGCGCACGAGCACCAGGTCGAGCCCCGCAGCCACCGCGAGGTCGCCGTGGTCGAGCCACGCAGCCGCGGTGGCACCCACGATGCCCGCAGTCCAGCCACGGGTGCGCCCGCCATCCACCCGGGTGACCACGGTGGACCGCGGCAGTGCCGCACGGTCGCCCACCGCAACGAGTGCGCCATCACCGGAGCAGGCCAGGTGCACCCGCCCCGCCCCGCGGGCACGCACGCCCACATGCGGTGATCCAGCGGGGTCATCAATCACGAGCACCCCGCGGTGCGGGGCGAGCGCGAGCCGGGTGGGGTCCACGGCCACGAGCGAGCGCACATCGGCAACAAGGATCTCGCGCTCATCCGAAAGATCGGGCAGGCGTGCCACCACAACGCGCCCCGGGAGGGCGACGGCAACCCACTCACCGTCGGGTGACACCGTCACGGCCGAGCCCGGCCAGGCGCGTGATGCCACCACCGAGAACAGGCCCTCCACCTCAAGGCCGCCAGGAGGGGGTGCCACCTCAGCCCCCCGCGAGAAATGCCGCGTAGACCGCCTCGTTACGCGCGGCGGTCTCACCCCACGAATACCGGGCGGCGGTCTCGTGGGCGCGGGCGACCAGGCCATCGCGCAGGCGCGGATCATTCATCACACGGGCGAGCGCATTGGCCAGATCTGCCGGATCACCAACCGGCACCATCAGGCAGTCCACGCCGTCCTCCATGAACTCCGAGAACACAGGCAGGTCGCTGACGACCACCGGCAGTCCGGCGGCTGCGGCCTCCAGCAGCACCAGCCCGAAGCCCTCCCGCGTGGACGGAAACGCCAACACGTCGGATGCCCGGTAGAGCACCGGCATGTCGTCGTCTGCCACCACGCCAATACGTGCCACGTGCGCCCCGGTCGGAGCCTCGGGGCCCTCATGAACCACAAGCCCGAGGCGGGAGGCATCGTCCCGCCAAGCAACCTCATGCGCATCGGACGCATAGATGCCATCGCCTCCGGCGATCACCAACAGCGCCCCGTCCGGCAGCCGTGCCCGAGACCGCGCGAAGGCCTCCAACAACATGCGGCTGCCCTTTCGCGGCTGCACCCCGCCCACGGCGAGCACCACCGGGCGATCGCCCCATCCCATGCGTGCCCCGGCCGCAGCGCGGTCGAGACCGGGAGATGCGAAGCGGGCGGCGTCCACTCCGTTCGGCACCACCGGCGCCTCCACCCCGAACTCGTGCGCCAGCCGATCGGCCCAGAACGCCGACACCGCAATGGAGCGATCAACATCCTGGATCGACGCCCGCTGGCACTCCTCAAGAAAGCGATCCTCAAACACCTCGGTGTGGTGCACCGTGCGGACCACGTGGGGGATGTCGCCCTCGGCCCGAAGGGCGAGCAGTGCCCGGGCCGCCAGCATGTCCTGTGCGTGATTGATGTCCACAGCGGGCGCCCCCCGCAATGCTGCCGCGAGCACGGCGGAGCACCGCTCCACGCGGGCTGCGGGCGCTTCGCCCGGAACCCACGCGGCCGCCACCTGATGGATGGACACCGACGGGGCGACAGCGATGCCGGCCCCTTCGAGTGTGAGCGCCCAGATCTCAACCTCGTGTCCACGCGCCGCGAGTGACTCCACCAGACACCGCGCATGCATTGCACCCCCCCGCGGCATTGCGGAGTAGGTGACGAGCCGGACCCTCACCGCCCCGGTCGCACAAGCGCCGCCGCGAGCCGGGCCGCCTGCCCGCTGGTCGGCGCCAGGCGCACGCCGAGCGCCTCCAACTTGGCCTCCTGGGCCGACAGCACCTGGGGGTCGGCCTCGGTACCCACCACGTGGGCCACCACCTGCAACGACGGCCGTGCCTGCAGCGCCCGGGAGAGTGCGGGCGCGAGCGCACCCACCGGGTCGGGATGCGCGGCGTACCCCAGCACGACGTCGAGCAGCACAACGGCCACCGTCTGGTCGGCCACCGTGTCGACTAGCAAGCGCGCCCGGTGCTCGGGGTCCTCAATGGGATGCGGTGCACCGTGCTCGCGCGCGGCCGTGGCCACGTCGAGACACGCATGGCCGCGCACCACCTCATCGCCCTCGAGGGGCACGGCGTCGCCGGCGGGGGCGTTGCTCACCACCCGGCCGAGCCGCCCCGCGAGAATGGCTGATGCCTCAGCACACAGACCGGGGCCCGAGAAGATGCCGCGCACGTGCCCGGCACTCACCCATCCTGTGGGCTCGGTGGCAGGAATGACCGGGCGGGCACCGGCGAGGCGCGCAGCACCAAGCGCAGCGCCATCAATTGCGGGATGCACCTCCACCCCGTCCGGCGATGCCACGCCGTCGGCGCCCATCAGGCACACCGACGCAGGCTTGCCGGTGGCGGCCAGAGCGGGAAGCAGACGACGTGCAACCTCGGGCGACCAGGCGTCAGCCACCAGCAGGATGACCTCGGTGGCCGTATCGGTAGCCAGACGCGCCAGCGAGTCGAGTGCCGTCGCAGCGCCCACCTGATCGGTGAGGTCGCGTCGGCCGGTCACGAGGCAGGTGCTCACGCCCACGCCGAACCGGTCGAGCAGCACCGTGGCCTCCTGTGCAGACGTGCCCGATGTGGCGATGACCCCCACCCGGCCAGCGCTCACAGCATTGGCAAACCCGATGCCGATGCCATCAATGATGGCGGTCTCACACCCGGGGCCCATGAGGAGGTGGCCGGCATCGTGTGCCCGGCGCTTCAGCACCACCTCGTCGTCAATCGATACGCCGTCGCTCACCAGCATCACATCGGCACCTGCCCCGATGGCCCGATGGGCCTCGAGCGCGGCATACCCGCTTGGCACACCGATGACCACCAGACCGGCTGTGGCCTCGCCCGCCGGTGCAGCGACGACCAACGTCTCGATGGGCGTGTCGGTGGGGTCGTGCTCTGGGAACTGGATGACGTCACTCACGGCGTCCCCACGCTACCGGGCAGCGGGGACGGCGGCGTTACCGGTCGCCGTCAGGCGGTCTCGGCCACCATCTCGGGCTGGGTACCGGTCGCAAGGGCGGCGAGACGCGTGCGCAGCACCCGGGACTCGTCGCGGGCACGCCTGAGCGCGGCCTCGGTCGAGACCAGCGCGGCACGGAGATCGGTCAGATCGTCGTCGGCCTCAGCCACGCGCCGGGCCAGCACCGCGAGAGGACGGTCCATCGGACCGGACGCACGCGGCACCGATACCTGTGCATCCGATGCCAGCAGGCCCACGCGCAGCAGCTCGGCCACATCCACAACCCGTACCCCACCCCGACGGCCCACGGTCAGCGTGCCGCGCTCGGCGCGACGCTCAAGGGCCTTCTTGGTGGTGCCACACACCTCGGCGGCGTCGGACAGGGTGAGTGATCGCGCAGTCGTCATGCCCGCCGTTTCGCCGCGCACGCCGCCCTCCCTGCACGCCGACGTTGCGCCATCGGTCCGCATGCCCTCGCCTGCGGCCGCTCGCAGGTCCGGCTGGAGGGGTCTGCGACGCACCCGGTCATGCATGCGATAGTTGCCACCGCATGCATGACCTCGGCACCCTCGCCCTCCTCTTCGCATTCCTCGGCGGCATCGGCGGGGGATTCGTCAACTCGGTTGCCGGCGGTGGCACGCTCGTGACCTTCCCGGTGCTCACGGCCATCGGCATCCCGTCGCTCGATGCCAACATCACCAACGCCGTTGCGCTGTCCCCGGGGTATGCGGGTGGACTGTTCGCGCAGCGCGATGACTTCGGGGGCCGCCGTGACCTCGCGCGTGCGCTGGCCATCACCGCCATCTTCGGAGGCATCACGGGTGGGGTGCTGCTGCTGCTGAGCGGCGAGCATGTATTCACCATCCTGGTGCCCTGGCTCATCCTGTTCGCCACGGCGCTGCTGGCGTTCCAGGGGCCGCTCCGCAGGCTCACCGCTGGTGCGCGTGGGGTGAGTGGCGAGGCACGCACCGCAGTCATCCTCATCCCGATCTTTGCCGCCACCGTGTACGGCGGCTACTTCGGGGCCGGCCTCGGCATCGTCACCATTGCCATCCTCAACCTTCTGCTGAGCGACACGCTCAATCGGCTGAATGCCCTGAAGTTGCTCTTGGCGCTTTCGGCAAATGGCGCGGCAGCGCTGCTCTTTGCATTCAGCGGCCACGTGTACTGGGCAGCGGCGGTGCTGATGGGCGTGGGCGCATGGGGCGGCGGGTGGTTGGGCGGCAAGACCGTGCAGCACATCCCCGAGCGCCCATTCCGCTGGGGGGTCATTGCCCTCGGGCTCGCCATGGCGATCGTGTTCTTCCTCCGGATCTAGCCCGGCCGCGGCGACCTCCGGGGCGGCGCCTACGATCCGCCCATGCCCGCGCTCGTCATCGCCACCATCGGGGCGCCCCGCGAGGACGCCGCGCTCCGCGCCCAGGGGTTTGAACCCCTCACCGTGGACTGGGACCCGCCGGCACGGGGCGATCTGGGCGTCGTCTCCCTGCTCACGCGGGCATATGCAGATGACGAGATGGAAGACGCCAACCGCGAGGCGCTTGGCCGGCTCGACGCCGCCCGCCCGCATCTTGTGGGCGCCGGGCTGGCTGGCGAATTGGTGCCGGGACTCGAAGACCGGACCATTTTGCATCCGGGGCCGCCAGTGGAGTGGGAGCACGTGGGGCCACCCCTTCGCCGCGCACTGATCGCTGCGGTGTTGCTGGAGGGTTGGGCACCCGACGCCGACGAGGCCGCGGCGATTCTGGAGCGGGGTGCCATCGCGCTCTCCCCGGCCCATGCGTTTGGCGTGGCCATTCCCATGTGCGCGGTGCTCTCACCGTCGATGGCCGCGTGGGCCGTGACCGATGAGGAAACGGGCATCGATGCCTGGGCTCCATTCATGGACCCGCCCACCGACGCCCTGTGGACCGGCAACCACTCGGTGGCAGCCATCCGCCGACAGCGCCTGATGGCCGACCGGGTGGCACCGGGTATCGCCGCCGCGCTCGGGCAAACGGGCCCGATTGATCTTGCGGCGCTTGCCGACGAAGCCGAGGCCATGGGCGACGACGGGGTGGTGGAGCATCGCGCCGCGACCATGCTGCTCATGCGGGCGCTCCTTGACGGGCTCGCAACCCGGGCGCTCGATGCCGTCCCACCCATTACGGCGCTGGTGTCGGGCAACGACCGTTTCGCGCTGCCGCTGATGGCCGCCGGCGCGCACGCGGCGCTGCAGTCCACCCTCGGCGTTCCGCGATCCAGCCTGGTGGCGGCCATCACCAGCAATGGCACCGACATCGGTGTGATGCTGTCCGGTCTTCCGGGCGCGTGGTTTACCGCCCCGGCGCCCATCCCCGATCGGGCCGAGTTCGTTGAAGGCGCATCCCCAGTGGATGCAGCACCGTGGGTGGGCGATCAGGGACTGCTGGAACTGGTGGGTATTGATGCCCGCCTGTGCCTTGATCTGGACGAAGCCCCGTCGGTGGCCACGGCCATCGTGAGCCGCACCCATGCCGGATGGATCGGTGAGGGCGCCGCACGCACGCCGATGGCACCGATCCGCGATGCACTCATGACGCTCCTGCCAGTGCCGGGCACCTCGGGCTGACACACTCCCGGGTCGTGACGACGACCAACCCCGCATCCGAACCCAACCGCCGTGTGCGCCCCGCAGCTCTGCTGGCCGTGCTGGTAGTGGGACTCGCGCTCGCCGCCATTGTCATCGGCTTCAGTGGCGCACTCGGCGGCACCACGGTCGACGGAGCGGCAATTGACAAGGCCCAGCCCATCGTGGCCGGCGTGGTCGCCGCCCCGGGGCAGGAGTTGACCGGCGGCGCGTCGTCGCTGCCGCCGCTCGCGCTGGTGCTTCAGGAGCCCGCACCCGCTCCCATTGCCAAGCTCACCCCCGATCAGCAGGCCGCCCGGTACGCGGCCATTGCCGGGGCCGGAGACGCCGCCATGCAGGTCAAGTTGGGCGCCGCCCAGCAGCGGGCGGGAAATCAGGACGCTGCAGAGCAGGCATTTCGACGCGCGCTGGCGGCCGAGCCGGCGTCGCTTGAGGCCAGGATCGGGCTCGCGCTGGTCGCCGGGGCACGCAGCGACGCTGGCCTGAAGAAGGCTGGCGTGGCGCTCGCCGACCTTGCCGCGAGCAACCCGGGGAGCCAGCTTGTGTGGTTCAACCGCGGCTGGGTGGATGCATACCTGCGCGATGGGGCCGGGGCAATTGCCGCCTGGCGCCGTGTCGTTGCGATTGGCCCCACCACGCCGCTGGGCCGCACGGCTGCGTCATTGCTGGCCGGAATCGCAAAGGCGAAGAAGGCCTCCGGAAACGGCTGACAGGTCACGATCCGGTAAGAAATGTCCGTTGTCCGCTGACTTTGGCGAGCAGGATGTTTACAGTGACCCGCGAACGCCTTAACCGGTCCATAAGGGACGGTTGAGACAGTGCCGATCAGTTATGGGTCCGGCATCGACCGGACAGCGTTGGATCCCCCGCCTTCACGGTGGGGTGAGCACGAATCGGCAACGGAAGTACGCACATCGGCGACCACGCCACCACGTGGGACGTCGGGACGATGGGCCCGCGACATGCGGGCCGAGGGGAGACGGGACGAGAATGACGCTCAAGGAGATCGTGGCCAACGAGGAGATGCAGGTAATCCTCGCCCGGGGACAGGAGCAGGGCTTCCTCGGAATCGAGGAGGTTGCGGCTGCGCTTGAGGGCATCGACCTGGTGCAGGAAGACGCAGAGGGTCTGTACGCGCACATTGACGAGCTCGGCATCGAGTTGCTCGAGGAGCCCGAGGCTCAGGAGCGTCGCGCCCAGCTGGCCGAAGAGGCCGAGCGCCCGCGCCGGGTTGCCGCCAAGGCCGAGTCAACGACCGACCTCCTGCAGCTCTTCCTCCGCGACATCGGTCGCATCCCGCTGCTCAACGCCAAGCAGGAAGTGGAGCTCGCCAAG
>CANJMX010000019.1 GCA_947475125.1 Actinomycetota bacterium | reverse complement strand
CTTCACGCACCCTGTATTGCTTGCCCCCGAGGGCGATCACGGCATACTCAGCCACGGACATCTCCACTACTGACGACGGGACGCCCGTCTCCGGACGCGATCGCGCATGGTAGCGACACCGGACCCGAAGTGCCACACCAAAGGGGAAACCTCGCACCAACGCATCTCACGAATCGCCGGCATCGCCCTTCTGGTCACGGTTTCGGGCACCTCCCTGTCCCTCGGGGCCAGCGGTGAGTTGCGCGTGGAGGCCGGGGGCAACCCAGACTTCCTCGACCCCGCGCTCGCCCGGGACCCCCTTGCATGGCAGGTGCTGGGGGCCACTCAGGGCGGTCTGGTGGCGTTTCGGCGTGCCGAAGGGAGTGCCGGAACCGCTCTGGTGCCCGACCTCGCCACGGCGCTCCCAGTCGTCTCGGCGAATGGACTCACACTCACCTTCACCCTTCGGGACGACGTCCGGTTCGGCCCCCCGGCATCGCGCGTCGCGCTGCCAAGCGACGTGAAGAGCAGCCTCGAGCGCATGCTCATCCTCGATTCCCGCGGTACCGCGCTCTATACGGCCATTGGCGGTGCACCCGCCGTCATTGCCGGTCGAACCCGCCTGCTGTCCGGCGTCGTGGCCGATGACACCGCGCGCACGGTCACCGTCACCCTCACCCGCCGGGACCCGTCGCTGCTCCAGGCACTCGCGCTGCCGTTTGCATCCGTCGTTCCCAAGGGCACCCGCGCGGTCGATCAAACCGTTGACCCACCGGCCGGCCTCGGGCCGTACTCCATCTCGGCCTTCGACCCCGACCGGCGAATCGTTCTCACACCGAACCCGGGCTACGCGGCGCGGGACGGCCTGCCCGCTGGCCATGCAGCCCGCATCACCATCTCCCTCGGCTATACACCCCGAGCCGCGGCGGCACACGTCGCAACGGGCGAGGCCGACTACTCGGTAATGCCAATCGCCCAGGCGGCCACGCGTCGCGGTGGATACGCGGCCGGTGCCACCGCCAATGCCATCACCAACTCGGCGACGGCATACGTGGCAATCGACTCATCCCAGGCCCCATTTACCAATCCAGGTGTCCGGCGCGCCGTCGGGCTGGCGCTCGATCGCACGGCGGCGGCAGCGGCGATCAGCACCGTGGCCCGTCCTGCCAGCCGCATGATTCCCCCGGGTACGCCGGGGAGCCGTCCGGGGACCACTGCACCCGACCTGCGCACCGCGCGGGCACTGGTGTCCGGAGCGGGGGCCACCGGCACCGCGGTAACGCTCTGGACGGGAACCGGATCCGCTGAGCGCGCCATCGCCCCTGCGGTGCGTGATGCGCTGTCGAAGATGGGCCTCTCCCCTGTCGTGAGGGCGTTCCCCAGGAACTCCGGCCTCGGGCGGGCGGCCCCGCGCGCCGCGATCGCCACCGCACTGTGGAGCCAGACGCTCCCAGATGGATCAGACGTCTACGCGCAGCTGCTGGGTACCACTGCCCCCGGCACCCCCGCCAACCCCCCGGTACCCGCTATCTCAGGCGATGCGGCGTTGCGATCGCGGGCCCGATCGGCGGGCAACGCCGTGCTGGGCACTGGTCGGGACTCGGCATGGGCACAGGTGGATGCCCGCGCGGTTGCCGACGGCCGGGTGGTGCCGGTCGCCACCCCCGTCGCAACGGAGGTCACCGCACCCGGTGTGGCCGGTGTGACGGTGAACCCCGTGCTGGGAGTACTGCTCGGGTTACTGCAGCCTGCGGGCGGGAGCGACGCGGAGCGCTAAGCCCCGGCGGGCTTGGCGGCGGACCGGCTGCGGGTGGTTCGGGTACGCGAACGGCTGGCCCCGCTCCCGGCGGCCCCTCCGCCAATACGTGCACTTCCCGGAGCCAATGAGGTATCCGATTCGAGCGTGATGGAGATACCGAGGTCCTCCTCGATCGCCGCCAGCACCGCGCTGTCGTCTGCGGTGAGGAACCCCATGACCTCCGGGTGAACGCCCACGGCAACGGGCGACTCAGATGTACCGGCAAGCGCCATGCGGATCTGGCGCTCGGCGTCAATGGCGTGGGTCTCGGCACTCACAACAAATCCCTGGCCCCCGCATGTGGGGCAGTGGTTGGTCATGATCTCGCGGGCACCATCGCTGATGTTCTGACGCGTCATCTGCACCAGGCCGAGCGGCGAGATCTCCACCACAAAGGTACGGGTGCGGTCGTTCGCGAGCGCGTCGTTGAGCGCCTGGGTCACTGCCCGGCGGTTCTTCGCGTTATCCATATCGATGAAGTCGATAACGATGATGCCGCCGATGTCGCGCAGCCGAAGTTGGCGCACGACCTCGGTGGCCGCCTCAAGATTGGTACGCGTGATGGTGTCTTCGAGCTGCGTGTTACCACGCCCCACGTTCTTGCCCGAGTTGACGTCAATGACCGTCATGGCCTCGGTGTCGTCAATCACCAGTGACCCACCGGATGCCAGTGGCACACGGCGGTTGAGGGTCGACCGGATGGCGTCCTCCACACCGAAGTGCTTCAGCAACTGCCCATCGCCGTCCCACACCTTCACGCGATCGGCCAGTTCCGGCGACGTGCGCCGCAGAAACCCCACGATGCGCTCGTGCTGGCGGGCATCGTCCACGAGCACCTCATCGACGCTGTCGTTGAGGATGTCGCGGATGACCTTGAGCGACGAGTCGGCCTCGCTGTAGAGCAGCGACGGAAGCGGCACCTGCGCCGACCGCTCGCGGATGGCCTTCCACAGCAGGTTGAGCGATGCAAGATCGCGCGCGAGCTCAGTGGCCGAGGCGCCCGCCGCCGCAGTACGCACGATCAGGCCTCCCCCATCGCGCGGCAACTTCTTGCAGATGTCGCGCAGGCGGTGGCGCTCATCATCGTCAAGGCGCTTTGAGATACCGATGCCATCACCGAACGGCACGTACACAAGAAACCGGCCAGCCAGCGACAACTGCATGGTGAGTCGTGCGCCCTTGGTCCCCATGGGGTCCTTGACGGCCTGCACGATGACCTCGTCGCCCTTCTTGAGCATGTCGGCGATCAGGCGCTTCTTCTTGGGCACGCCCTCGGCCACCACGTCATCCACGTGAAGGAATCCGTTCTTGCCGATGCCGACCTCGATGAATGAGGCCTCCATACCGGCAAGCACGCTCTCCACGCGGCCCTTCCAGATGTGGCCCACAACTGAGCCCTTGCCACGACGCTCAATCTGCACCTCGGCGACGCGACCATCCTCAAGGATGGCCACGCGCGTCTCGGCGCGATCGATTGACACCAGGATCTGCTTGATCAGCTCTTCCCCTTCCGCCCCAGACGGGCGCGGATGAACGCCTTGACGGCGTCCTTCGGATCGATGTTCATGTCGTCGCCGAGCCGGCGCGAAATACGCTCCGTCGCCGCGGCGAGGGCCACGGTCGAGGCCCATGCGACAGCGCCTCGCACCATCCAGCTGGGTGCGGGCACGATACGTGATGCGCCGCGGGCGACGATGCCCACGGCGATACCCGTTGCGGTCGCTGCGACCACCTCGGGAATGCGCTTGGCGGAAAGACCCTGCCCCTCGGCAGACCCCATTCGCACCACCATTGCGTGCTGGGCAGCCGCGCTGCCCGAGAACCAGTTGAGTGCGCCGGCGATTGCCGACTCCCGCGCGGCCACGTCGACCAGGTGACGATGCACCGGATCCCGTAACGCCGGGTAGCGCCTGGCAGCGGGCACCATGCCCGTGCCGAGCGAGCGGATGACGGCCTGCATCACCGCACTCACGGATGAATCGGACTCCAGATCCGGCACGAATGCCAGATCGCCGATCGTGACGTCGTCCCCGGCGAGCAACTCGCGCTCGATGCCGCCACGCTCATGTGCAGCGCATACGACGACAACCAGCGTGCGCTGGTTCTGCCGGGACCTGGCCGCGACTTCGAGGGCGGCGGCACGGACATCGTCACCGGCGCCCAGCGGGATGATCAGCAGGTCAACCGCAGTGCGGTCGCCCACTGGCACGCCGAGCATCCCCGACAGCCGACCACCCAGTGCGGGGCTCGACGGCAGGATCGCCATGACGCCTCCGTCGAGGGCCTGGTCGTGATGCTCGCGGGTGTCTTTGGCCAGGCGGTTGACCCGCTTGGCAAGCGTGGTGATGGCCCCCATCTATGCGGCTCCGGCGGCCTGAACGGCGCGACCGCGCATGCCGATGCCAAGGAGGACGCCAACGGCGACAAGGTTTGTCAGTGTGTGGCTCCCGCCATACGACATGAATGGCAGCGGGATTCCCGTGATCGGCATGATCCCCACGTTCATGCCGATGTTAACGAACACCTCGAACGCCAGCATTGCGGCGATACCCGCCGCCACCAGTCGCTCGAGTTCGGTGGGTGCCAATCGCATGATCACGATGGCCCGCCAGACGATGATGAAGTAGGCCGCGATGAGGAGGCCTCCCCCCAGAAATCCGAACATCTCGGCCACCACGGCGAAGATGAAGTCGGTGTGGTGCTCGGGCAGGAAGTCGTTGATGGTCTGGGTGGCGCCGGAAGGGCCTTTGCCAAATGCCCCACCCGAACCGATGGCCACCTTGCTCTGCTCCAGTTGATACCCCGACTGCGTGCGATCGCTGCCCGAGTCCACGAACGAGGTGAGTCGATCCACCTGATACGGATGCAAAACGTTCAGCCCCGCGGCCGGAAGCACATAGAGGATCATCCCCACCGCCGCCACGATGACCGCGCCTGCGACGATGAAGTGCGTGATGGGCTGCCCGGCCACCCAGAGGATGACCATGGCGATGGCCACGTACACCAGGGCGGTCCCGAGGTCGGGCTGCAGAAACACAATGACTGCGGGCAGCATTGTGAGGCCGAGCACCATCAACGACAGCCGGGCCGGCTCGATCGCCTTCAGTCGCTCCACCACCACGACGGCAAGCACGAACGCGATCACCACCTTGCCGAGCTCTGACGGCTGCAAACGCACCGGGCCCAAATCGATCCACCGAGTGGATCCGCGGGCAGATGCGCCGAGCACCAACACGGCCCCCACCGACGCCACCAGGATCGCGTAAATGGTCCACACGTAGCGCGACAGATCGTCGAGGTTGATCCGCAACATGAAAAACAGGCACACCAGTCCCACCACTGTGAACGCCAGTTGGCGGGTGAAGTAGAAGCCCGAATTCGACGCCACGTCCGACTCCGTGGCAGCCCTGACCACAAACACGCCGAAGCCGGAGACCGCAAGGGCCATTCCCAGCAACCACCAGTCGAGACCGGCGGCGGCCTGACGCGGGCGGGTCCCGACCCCGTGGGTCTCCCCGGTCAGGGTCGTCATCAGTTGACCTTCGCCCCGCTACCGCAACGGCTTTCCGCGAACCCAAGGGACGCAGCCATGGTCACACACACGGCCGGCGCCGCCGAGTTGGCGCCCTGCCCGCCGCGTTCCACCACCACGGCCACCACGATGGTCGGGTCATCTGCAGGTGCGTAGCCCACAAACCATGCGTGGTCGATCTTGGACGGGTTCTCGGCGGTGCCGGTCTTACCCGCCACCTTGAACGCCGGGGGGAGACCGCCGAACACTGGGGTCGATGTACCGCTATTGCCGTTCGCGGCAAGTTTGAGCCCCTGCTTGACCTGGTCGAGATTCTTGGCGGGAAGGCCCAGATCACGAATGGCACGCGCGCTCAACAGATCCCGCAGCACACGGCCATCGGCATCGACAACGGCGTTCCCGAGGGTCGGCGTGACCACCTTTCCGCCATTGCCGATCGCCCCGTAGGCCACCGCCATCTGCACCGGTGTCACTAGAACATTGCCCTGCCCGATCGACATGTTGATGGAGTCGCCAGGCCGCCACGAGCAGTTGATCGGGTCCACCTTGCGATCACATGTCTGGCGCTTGTAGGCCAGATCAGGAATGAGGCCAGCACTCTCACCCTCGGTGAGATCGATTCCCGTGGCCTGCCCGAGTCCGAACCTGTGCGACCACTCCTGCAGCGGCCAGCCCGGAACCCGGTATGAGCGATCGCCGAGTGTGTAGAAGAACGTGTCGCTCGATACCTCAAGCGCCTGCGGCAGGGCAATCGGCCCATATGCCTCGTTGTTGAATCCGCGGAAGCGCGTCTTGTAGAGCAGCAGGGATCCGGGGGCCTCAATCTGCTCACCCGCCGTGTAGAGCCCCGACGCGAGCGCGGCAGAAGCCGTGATGGCCTTGAAGGTTGAGGCGGCGGGATACTCGCCGCCGATGGCACGGTCGAGCAAGGGCCGCCCCGGGCTTGTGAGTACACGCTGGATCTCACGGGGAGTACCCGATTCGAACACGTCGGGCTTGAAGGTGGGCAACGACGCCATGGCCAGCACCGCGCCGGTTTTTGGATCGATGGCCACCCCGGCCGCTCCGGTGGACGTGCCGGCTGCTGCCACCTCGAGCGCCAGCGCCCGCTCAAGCGCCTTCTGCACGCTCAGATCGATGGACAGGCGCAGGGTCTGCCCCGGACGCGGCGAGGTCTGCGAGATGACCCCCCGCCCCACGATGTCGCCGCGCGCATCCACCTCAACCTGCTGACGGCCCGCGATGCCGCGCAGGTATCCCTCGTACTCACTTTCGATGCCGGCACGACCCACGGTTTCGTTACCCAGATATCCCTGGTCCCGGTACTTGCGAGCAGACTCCACGGGAATCGGACCCGTGTAACCCAGAAGATGGGCAGCCATCGTCCCGTTGGGGTATTCGCGCTTGTAGGCGGCCTGGAGTTCGATGCCCGGAAGCTGCGCCCGGCGCTCCTCAACGTAGGCCTGCAACTGCGGCGACGCATCCTCCTGCAGCACCACTGCCTCGAACGGACTGGCCTTCTGGGCCCTGGCCACCTTCGCCGCGAAGAAACCGGCGGGGTGCCCCAGCGCGGCGGACAGACGGGTGAGCGTCCGGGCGCCGGCGTCGCCCACCAGATCCTGTGGCTGGGCCACGAGGTTGAGCACTTCCTTGCTCGTCACCAGCGCCTTGCCGTTACGATCGGTGATCGCGCCACGCGGGGCTTCGGTAATGACGGTGCGCAGGCGATTGGCCTCGGCCCGCTCCTGATATCCCGCACCCCCGATCACCTGAAGAAACCACAGGCGCACGACCAGCACCACCAGCAGCACAATGGCGAGACCGGCAAACGACGCCATGCGCAGCACGGACCGGGGCGGGCGCCCGGATCGGCGAGGCCGACGGGGCGGCGGATCGTCAGTCGGCGGCGTGGGGGTGCGGGGTTGCATCGTGCTCACTCGTCAAGCATCCCCGGCTCGACGTCAATCGGGGCCCCCAGAAGTCTCCGCGCGACCAGCAGCACGGGCGGTCCCAGCAGCGCCGACAGCGCCACGGTGGGAACAACAATGCGCATCGCGATGACCGATGCGGTCACATCGGTCCCCAGCAGCCACTGAAACGAGGCGTACCCCACCTGCACGAATGCCGCGCCGGCCACGATGAGGCCGAGCGGAAGACCAATGGTGGATGCCTCGGGGCGATCGGCAAACCGCCCGCACCACGCACCCACTGCGAGGTAGAGCAATGCCATCACACCCAGAGTGCCGACGGGCGTGGCCAGTTCCACGAGGAACCCGCACGCGAAGCCGGTGACCGCTCCCACCAACGACCCTCGGAGCACCGCAATGGACACCACGGCGGCGATGACGATGTCGGGTGACCCATCGGCCACCGTGATGCTTGGCATTACCGTGATCTGCAGGATTACTGCAGCGGCAGCGAGCAGCGCCACCCGCTTGAGCGCGATGCCCCGATCGGGGAGTGCCCGGACCGGCCGCTGCCGGGCCGCCCGCACGCGTGCCGCCGCGCCAAGGGTTCGCTCGCTCAGCCGGCTGCCCTCCGTCGCGCGGCGGCCGACTGCGGCGTGAGCACGGCGACGTCAGCCAGGGTGCGCACGTCAACGTAGGGCGTCACCTGAATGGTCTGGAAAGTATCGACGTCGCGCGAGCCGACGCCGGCCACAAGCCCCACCGCAATACCGCGCGGGAACACTGACGGAAGTCGCAGATCGGCCGAGAACCCGGCTGTGCGCACGATGCCGCCAGCCTTCACGCGGAAGTCACGCGGCACGCCATCCATCATCAACTGCCCGCCCACTGTCGGACGAAGGATGCCCAGCGCGCCACCCGACCCATCCACGGTGGCGCCCACGCGGATGGAGGGGTCGGTGATGAATGTGACAACCGACGTGAAGGCCGAGGCCTCGGTGATGAGCCCCACGAGCGCGGCACCGGGCGCCGCACCGCTCACCACTGGGCTGTTGACCACGATGCCGTCGGAGGTTCCGGCGCTCAGGGTGGCGCGCGCGTACCAACTCGTGGGCGAGCGCCCGACAACTGATGCAACAACCGACTTGTAGCCCGACGGGACGCTTCCATCAATGCGCAACAGCGTCCGAAGGCGGGCGATCTCGGCCGACTGGTCCGAGAGCGCCAGAGCGCGCGCCTGAAGCGCAGCATTCTGTGCCTTCAGATCCTCATTCTGGCCTCGGGCATCCACTAGCCCAGTGACCCAGTTCCAGCCATCGCGAAATGGCTGCGACGCCCGCTCGGTAATCGATTGCAGGGGCATCACTGCTGATCCCGCCATCTGCTGAGCGCCGTGCAGCGGGCCGCTGCCGGACTCGCGGAAGTACACCGTGAACACGATGAGACACAGGGCAATGAGCCCGCCGATCACCCCGCGCCGGATCATCATCCGGCGCTTCTCGGAGTCATCTCTTCTCGGCGATTCAGGGATTTCCGTGGCCTCCTCGACCAGTCACGGGCATCCGGTCCACGATATGACACGGCGAAGGCCGAGCGTCAATTCGCGGGTTCCGGCGACTCAGTACCGGCTGCGCCTCGAGCGCCGGGCGCCGTTGGCGGAACGGCGCATGACCTCAAACTCTTCAAGGGACCGGCCCGAGCCCACGGCAACGCAGGTGAGCGGGCTGTCGGCGAGGTGGATCGGCATCTCCGTTTCGGCACGCAGGCGGTCGGCGAGACCGTTCAGCAGCGAGCCGCCGCCTGCCAGCACGATGCCGCGGTCCATGATGTCGGATGCCAACTCCGGCGGCGTGCGGTCGAGCGTGGCCCGAACGGCCTCCACGATCTGCCCCACCGGCTCCTCAAGCGCCTCGCGCACCTGCTCGCTGCTCAGCACGACGGTCTTCGGCAGCCCGCTGATCATGTCGCGGCCGCGGATCTCGGCCTTCATCTCGTCCTTCAGTTTGTAGGCAGATCCGATCTCAAGCTTCACCTCTTCAGCGGTCTGTGAACCGATCAGCAACTTCCGCTCACGCTTCACGTAGTTGACGATGGCCTCGTCGAGCTCGTCGCCACCCACCCGAATGGACTGCGCCACAACGATTCCGCCCAGGGAGATCACTGCAACCTCCGTGGTGCCGCCACCGATGTCCACGATCATGTTCCCCGTCGGCTCGCCGACGGGCAGCCCCGCACCGATTGCGGCAGCCATGGGCTCCTCAATGAGGTACGCCTGGCGCGCACCGGCAGACAGCGTGGCCTCCTCGACGGCGCGCTTCTCCACGCCCGTCACGCCCGACGGCACACACACGACCACTCGGGGGTGCGCCCACCTGTTCTGATGCACCTTCTGGATGAAGTGACGGAGCATCTGCTCGGTCACGTCGAAGTCGGCGATGACGCCATCCTTCAGCGGGCGAATGGCGGTGATATTGCCCGGGGTACGACCGAGCATGCGCTTCGCCTCAATGCCGACGGCGTGCACATCACCTGTCCGTTGGTCGATTGCGACCACAGACGGCTCAGACAAAACGATGCCGCGACCCTTCACGTAAACAAGAGTGTTGGCGGTGCCGAGGTCCACGGCCATATCGCGGCCGCCGAACCCCGTCAGGTAACCGAGAAACCCGATCGCGGGCCTCCAATGGTGTGAGTGACGAGGGCATTGCACCCGAAGATGCTGCGGGAGCGTATCGCGCCCCTCAATTCATCGGCCTATGCAGGGGGATGCCTGCACGACGCGTTTCAGGCAGCCGTACCCCACGGGGCGAGGCCGGCGTCGTCCAGCAGCACCCCCAACGCCCCGATGGGCAGACCGATGACGGTGGAGGGCTCGCCCTCGATGCCCTCAATCAATGCACCGCCTGCGCCCTGCACGGCGTATGCCCCCGCACGGCCTTGCCACTCCCCACGCCCGAGGTACCAGCGAAGCACCTCATCGTCGATCGGCCGCATCCGCACGGTGGCCCGGGCGATGCGCTCATGCTCACCCTGCGCGGTCACCAGCACCAACCCGGTCATCACCGTGTGCTCGCGACCGGCGAGCGCCTGCAGCATGCCGCGCGCCTCGGCCTCGTCGGCCGCCTTGCCCAGTGCGATGCCATCGAGCACCACCTCGGTATCTGCCCCGAGCACAGCGCCACCATCGGGAATACCCACACGACCGGCCACCTCGCGCGCTTTGCCGCGCGCGTGGGCCATCACACGCTCCTCTGCCGGCAGCCCGGGGTCGCTGTCCTCGGCCTCATCGGAGGCCACGACGCGAAACGTGATGCCAAGCGCCCCCAGCAGCCCACGCCGCTGGGGGGACCGCGAGGCGAGGATGATCAGCCGAGCAACTCCGACGCGGCGAAGTGGATACCCAGTTCGCGCGCGGCACTCTCGGTGCCGTCGGAGCCATGGATCACGTTCTGGCCCAGGTCGAGCGCGTAGTCACCGCGGATGGTTCCGGGCGCGGCATCTTGCGGGTTCGTCGTGCCCATCATCATGCGGCACGCGGCGATGGCACCCTCGCCCTCAATGGCCATCATCACGACCGGACCCGAGGTGATGAACTCCACCAGCTCGGCGAAGAACGGCCGGTCACGGTGCTCGTCGTAGTGCTCCTCGGCGGCCGCACGTGTCATCACCGTCTTCTTGAGCCCCACCAGCTGAAAGCCGCGGCGCTCGAATCGGGCGATGATCTCGCCGGAGATCCCGCGCGCGGTCGCGTCGGGCTTCACCATCACAAAGGTACGTTCGATCATGAGATTCCGGGCTCCGGGTCCTGGTTGGCGTCGTCACGGCGACGGCGCTCGATGCGCGTGTCGTCGAGGGTTCGGCTTGATGTGGGGGCCGCCGGGGCGGCGCAGTACGGACACACCTGCCAGTGGGGCTCGAGCGGCTCGGAGCAGCGTCGGCACGGCTGACGAAGTGAAGTGGTGCAACTGGGGCATACGAGAAACCGCGGGCCCACGACGCCGTCGCACGACGGGCAGCGAAGGCCTTCCACCTGGCTCTCGAGGGCCAGGGTCTCCAGCTCGCGGTCGTGAGCGTCGGTCAAGTACTCCGGCGGACGGATGAACAGGTAGACCAGCGCGCCCAGAAACGGGATGATGAGCGCGATGGCCACGCATGCGGTGATGGCCCCCGAGTTCTCAAACCGGCGGCGGGCATCCTGATACACCCAGTAGGCGAGCGCGAGCCACAGGGCCGCTGCAAACACCTGGATGAGCACCAGGGTGATGGTCCAGATGCTGGATCCGAAGAAATCGGATACCGACTGGAATGGATCACTGCTCAGAAAGGTCATTGACCCCAAATCTCCTCGGCGCTTGCGTCCCGCCCGTGAGCGGCGGCGAGTCTACCACCGGCATTTTCGCTGCCAGATGCCACCGCAATGGGTGCGAGATCGGACAGCAGATGAAGGGATCCCGCAACGAGCACGGCCCCATCGGGACCGGCGTCGAGGCATGCGCGCTCCAGCGCGCGGGCGGGTCCGGGAATGACCTGCACCGGGACGCCGCGGATGTCGAGCATGCGCGCGATGAACTCCGGCCTGATTGCCCGCCCTGACGATGCGCGGGTGACGCAGGCCGCACTGATCGCTGGCGCGAGGGCCTCACAGATACCCGCGGCATCCTTATCGGCCATCATTCCGATGACGGCCACCGGTCGGATGTCGCCCAGGATTTCGGGCAGCGTCGCGGCCAGCGCGGCGGCCCCGGCAGGGTTGTGCGCGCCGTCGAGCACGATGACGGGTGAGCCAGGAATGATCTGCAGGCGCCCGGGATTTCGCATCTCGCGAATGGCCCGCTCCACCCGGTCGCGATCAACCCCACGCCCGAGCACCTGCTCAGCGGCGCCCACGGCCAGCGCAAGATTGCCCCGCTGCCAGTCGCCGTGAACCGGCATGTCCATGTCGGCCAGCGCGCCGTTGGGAGTGGAGATCGTCACGAGGAGTCCGATTCCGGATCGGACCGCGATCTCCTGCCCCACGGCCCATCCCGAGAGGCCCCTGCGGGCCATGATCGGTGCCACTGCGTCGCGGGCGTCGGGAGCGAGCGGGCCCAGCAGCACCGCACTCAGGCCATCGCGCGCCACTGCCAGTTTCTCTGCAGCAATCTGCGGAAGGGTCTCGCCGAGAAGATCGGTGTGGTCGAGGTCCACGCCGGTGACTGCCACCACATCGGCATCAACCACGTTCGTGGCGTCCAGGCGCCCCCCCAGGCCCGCCTCGACAACAATCACCTCGGCGCGCGCGGTGCAGAGCGCATCCAGCGCCACCGCCGTGAGTGCCTCAAACTGGGTGATGGCACCCCCCGGAACACCCCGCACGGCATCACTCACCCGACTCGCCGCATGCGCAAAGGCCCGCGGCGAGATATCCACTCCATCAAGCGCGATGCGCTCGCCCCACCCGGTGATGTGCGGTGAGAGGTAGGCCCCGGCGCGTACCCCGTGGGCAGTGAGGATTGCGGCGGTCATGCGGGTAACCGACGACTTGCCGTTGGTCCCCACCACATGCACCGCGGGAATACCGGCAACCGGCTGACCGAGCGCAGACATAAGCGCCTGCATGCGCTCCAGCCCGAACTTCATCCCCATCCGGTCGAGGCCCTCAATCCAGCGAACGGCGGCCCCGTGATCCATTGCGGCCCTAGCCCAGGGCGTCGAGCCGCGCCAAGATCTCCTCGACCTCGGCGGTGAAGCGACGGGCCTTCTCGCGCTCGGCCTCCACCAGGTGGTCGGGCGCACGGCTGGTGAAGCGCTCGTTGGCGAGTTGCTTCTCCGCACGACTCAACTCACCGCGGGCACCTGCGAGGGCACCCTCCAGGCGGGCGCGCTCGATGGCCGGGTCAACCTTGGGTGCGGGAACCAGCAGGCGCCCAAACGACACCGGTACCACGAGGGCGTCGCTGCCCACCTCGCCAAGCTCCACGCCGGCAATCGCAGCAAAGGCATCAGCCGGGAGCGCGCTCTGACCATCGACCGCGATGGTCACGGTGAGCGTCTCGCGAGGGCTGATGCCGTGCTCCGCACGGAATGCGCGCATGGCCTGCACGGCCTCGCGCAGGGCGCCCATGGCGGCCTCGGCGTCGGCGTCGCGTGGACCGATGGCATGCGCGGGCTCATGCGTGAGCATCAATCCAGCCGACCCGGGGAGCCTGCTCCAGCACTCCTCAGTGGTGAACGGGATAACCGGGTGTGCGAGCGCGAGCACCTGCTCAAGTGCGGCACCGGCAAACGCCGGGTCTGCCAGATCGGCCTTCAGCAACTCGAGGTACCAGTCGCAGAGGTCATCGAAGATGAGGTGGTACAGCCCGTCGGCGAACTGACTGAACTCAAAGCCCTCCACCAGATGGTCGGACTGCTCGATGGCGCCGGCGATGACCGACGCGATCCAGCGGTCGCCGAGCGTGGTGGGCTCGGGGGCAACGCCCGCGCGCCCACCGCGGTCCACCACCAGGCGCGTGGCGTTCCACAATTTGGTGACCAACTGGCGCCCCTGCTTGATGCGATCCTCGCTGAAGCGCACATCCTGCGTGGAGGTGATCATGAGCAGGCCAAACCGCAGCGCGTCGGCGCCCTCGCGGTCGACCACCTCGAGCGGGTCGATGCCGGTGCCGAGGCTCTTGCTCATGCGTCGCCCATCGGGCGCCTGCACCACCGAGTGGATGTACACGTCGGTGAACGGCACCTCACCCATGTACTCAAGCCCCATCATCACCATGCGGGCCACCCACAGGAAGATGATCTCGCGCGCGGTGGACAGGACGCTGGTGGGATAGAAACGCT
This sequence comes from Actinomycetota bacterium, assembly GCA_947475125.1. GTDB lineage: Bacteria > Actinomycetota > Thermoleophilia > Miltoncostaeales > Miltoncostaeaceae > SYFI01. The sequence continues at coordinate 2,569 of CANJMX010000019.1, read as the reverse complement.
CAAGTTCGGGGGTGCGATCCGGCCAGCCGAGGGTGGCGAAGGGCCAGAGCGCCGACGAGAACCACGTGTCCAGCACGTCGGGGTCGCGCTGCCACCCCTCGCCCTCGGGCGCCTCCATGCCCACGAACACCTCGTCACCGCGGTAGTACACCGGCAACTGGTGCCCCCACCACAGCTGACGCGACAGACACCACGGACGGATCTCAGCCAGCCAGTCCTGGTACACCCGGCCAAAGGTCGGCGGGGTGAATCGCACGCGCCCGTCGGCCACCGCATCAATCGCAGGGGCGGCCAGCTTCTCCATGTCGCAGAACCACTGCAGCGACAGCAGGGGCTCCACCCGTGCACCGGAGCGGTGTGAGAATGGCACCGTGTGCAGGTACTCCTCGGTGCCACGGATCAATCCGGCGGCGTTGAGATCGGCCACCACGGCGGCCTGCGCCTCGGCGACGGTGAGCCCCCGGTAGGCCTCGGGCGCATTGGCGGTGATGCGGCCATCCTCGCCAATCACCTGAATGGCCTCCAGCCCGTGGCGACGCATGATCTCGAAGTCGTTGGGGTCGTGCGCCGGGGTCACCTTCAGCGCACCGGTGCCAAACGCCGGGTCCACATGAGTATCCCCGATGATGGGCACCTCACGGCCCGACAGGGGCAGCGTGATGGTCTTGCCCACCATGTCGCGGTAGCGCTCGTCGTCGGGGTGCACCGCAACCGCGGTATCACCCAGCATCGTCTCGGCGCGCACGGTGGCCACCACGACCTCACCCGAGCCATCGCTCAGCGGGTAGGCGATGCGCACAAGGGTGTCGGTCACCTCCCGGTTCTCCACCTCGAGGTCGGAGATCGCCGACCCGAGGCCCGGATCCCAGTTGACCAGATACGTATCGCGGTAGACGTAGCCCTTCTCGTACAGGTCGACGAATACCCGCAGCACGGCCTTCGCATAGCCGTCGTCCATGGTGAAGCGCTCGCGTGTGTAGTCCATGGTGCAACCGAGCCGGGTGAACTGCTCGATGATGCGCCCGCCGTACTCGGACTTCCACTCCCACACGCGCTCAAGAAATTGCTCGCGGGTCAGGTCGGCGCGCCGCACCCCCTGCTTGGCCAACTCCTTCTCAACCACCGCCTGGGTTGCGATGCCGGCGTGGTCGGTGCCACAAATCCACTCAGTCTCAAAGCCGGCCATCCGGTGACGGCGGATGAGCACGTCCTGGATGGTGCCGTTGAGTGCGTGCCCCATGTGCAGGGCACCGGTGACATTGGGAGGCGGCACGGCAATGACGTACGGCGCGCGCGGGCTTGATGGGTCGCCGCGCGTGACGCCGGAATCGCGCCATGCATCAACCCAATGGGCCTCCATCTCCAGGGGTTCGAGCCGGGCTGGCCACGCCCCGCCCTCGCCCGCGGTGGCTATGCCGACTCCTCGGCCTCAACGAGCGGCATCCGACCCGTCGCCTCGGTGACGAGCGTGGGGGGCAGCCCCTTCTCGATGGTCTCGCGAGTGACAACGCACTTGCGCACATCGTCGCGGGACGGCAGCTCAAACATCACATCGCGCAGGGCATCCTCGATGATGGACCGCAGGCCGCGCGCACCGGTCTTGCGCTCAAGCGCCCGATCGGCAATGGCGTAGAGGGAGTCCTCGCTGAACACCAACTCGGCATCGTCAAAGGCGAAGAAGCGGCGGTACTGGCGCGTGAGCGCATTCTTCGGCTCGGTGAGGATGGTCACCAGGTCCTCGCGGGTGAGCTGGTTCACCGACGAGACGATGGGCAGGCGGCCGATGAACTCGGGGATGAGCCCGTAGTGCGTGAGGTCCTCGGGGAGGGTCTCGCCAAAGAGATCGTGATCCTTGGCCGTCCTGCGGTTGCTGATATCAGCCGCGAACCCGAGGCCCTTCTTGCCGATGCGGCGCTCGATCACCTTGTCGAGACCGGCGAACGCCCCACCACAGATGAACAGGATGTTCGTCGTGTCGATGGTGAGGAACTCCTGATGCGGATGCTTACGCCCACCCTGCGGCGGCACTGAGGCAACGGTGCCCTCAAGAATCTTGAGCAGCGCCTGCTGCACGCCCTCGCCCGACACGTCGCGCGTGATGGACGGGTTCTCCGACTTACGGGCGATCTTGTCGACCTCGTCGATATAGACAATGCCGGTCTCGGCACGCTTGATGTCGAAGTCGGCCGCTTGGATCAACTTGAGGAGGATGTTCTCGACGTCCTCACCCACGTATCCCGCCTCGGTGAGGGCGGTTGCATCGGCGATGGCAAAGGGAACGTTGATGATGCGCGCAAGCGTCTGTGCGAGAAGGGTCTTTCCGCAACCGGTGGGACCCAGCAGCAGGATGTTGCTCTTGTGCAGTTCGATGTCCGTCTCGTCGGACTGCATCACGTGCACGCGCTTGTAGTGGTTGTAGACGGCCACGGCGAGGCTTCGCTTGGCCTCCTCCTGACCCACCACGTAGTCGTTCAGGACGTCGTAGATCTCCCGCGGGCGCGGAAGCGACTCCGACTCGATCGCCGTGGGGGCCGCGACGGCCTCCTCGTCGATGATCTCGTTACAGAGG
>CANJMX010000018.1 GCA_947475125.1 Actinomycetota bacterium | reverse complement strand
GCCCACGAGACCGCATCTGACGACCGGCTCGAGTGGCTGTCACGCATGATGGACTGGCAGCGCGACACCACCGACCCCGGCGAGTTCATGGAGTCGCTCAAGGGCGACCTGTACTCGCAGGAGGTGTTCGTGTTCACGCCCAAGGGCGAGGTGCGTGCCCTGCCCGCAGGCTCCACGCCACTCGACTTCGCCTACGACGTGCACACCGACGTGGGGCACCGATGTGTGGGTGCGAAGATCAATGGCCGCATCGTGCCGCTCACGCAGCACCTCGAGTCGGGCGACTTCGTGGAGATCCTCACCTCCAAGCAGCCCCGCGGCCCGTCGCGTGACTGGCTGGGCGTGGTGCAGACCTCAAAGGCCCGCTCACGCATCCGGTCGTTCTTCAGCCGGGAGCGCCGTGAGGATGCCGAACACCGCGGGCGCGAACTGCTGCAGGACTCTCTGCGAAAGGCCGGCCTCCCCAATCAGCGCATCGTGGGATCGCCGCTGTTCGCGGGGGTGATCGAGGAAATGGGCTTCAAGCGGGCCGAGGACTTCTACATCTCGCTCGGCCTCGGCAAGACCTCCTCCCAGGTGGTGGTGAACAAGATCATTTCGTCCCTCAAGTCGCAGGAGGGCGGGGTTGAGTCCCAGCCCACCGCGCCGGAGGGCCGCAACAACCGCATGCGTCAGGGCGGCGTCTCCACAGACCTCGGAATCGAGATCGACGGCGTGGCCGATGTGATGGTGCGGCTCGCCAAGTGCTGCAAGCCGGTGCCCGGAGACGACATCGTGGGGTACATCTCGCTTGGACGCGGTATCACGATCCATCGTGAGGACTGCCCGAATACGCGCGCGCTCATGCGCTCCCCGGAGCGATTCACGCCCGTGGCGTGGGGCGGGGAGAGCCGGCACGCCTTTGGCGTGGAGCTCGCCGTGGAGGCCTGGGATCGCCATCGCCTGCTCGAGGACATCTCACGCACCATCGCCGAGAACGGGGTCAACATCCTTTCGGCGCAGTGCCAGGTTGATGATCAGATGGCCCGGCATCGCTTTGTGCTGGAGATGGCCGATATCGACACCCTGCGGGTGCTCACGGCGCACCTGCGAAACGTCGAGTCGGTATTCGACGCCTACCGGGTGACGCCGGGCGCCTGACCCCCCGGTTTCGGGCTGTTGAGGGCGTCGGGCATCGGGGCCTGCTGGTAGCGTGGCCTGCCAGTGGACCTGCTGGACATCATCATCATCGCGGCTGCCGCAATCGGCGTCGTGGCATTTATCGCCCTCGCCGTGGTGATCGTCCGTCAGGGACGATCGCTGAAACGGCTGGAGGATCGCATTGGGCCGCCCGTGCCCATGGCCGCAGCCCCCTCGCTGGAACGGGTCCGTGCGATTACCACCTCGCCCGAGGTCCGCGTTGAGACCTCCGATGACCAGTTGTCGGCACAGGCAGACGCTCTGCCCGGGTCTGTCCCGAATGCCGCAGCAGGTGTGGCGGTACCCGCTGCCGCCGGGGGCGCCGCCGCTGCCCGGGCGCAGCCAGCGTCCACGGCCCGGGCGCGCGCCACTGCCAAGAGCAGCAACTCGCGGGCGAAGTCCGGACCGAGCGCAAAGGACGCCAACGAGGGTGGGGGCAATGGCGCGCTCGTGGTGCTCATCTCCGTGCTCGCCGTGGCGATCGTGGCGGGTGGTGTGTGGTTCTTCTTCCTGCGCGGTGATGGCGGGTCATCCACACCGGCAAGCGCCGGGGTATCGACCACTGCGACGTCTGGCACCACTGGCACCACTGCTGACATGGGTGGCGCGATTCCCGAAGAGGTGCCCCCGCTCGCCAACAAGGCCGCGTACACAGTGGCCGTGCTCAACGCGAGCGGCGTGTCTGGTGCAGCAGCCAACCGTGTGGCACCACGCGTGCAGGCGGCTGGCTACACCCTTGGGGTCGTGGATAACGCCTCGAAGCAGGACCTGGCCACGTCACAGATCGAATATGTGCCCGGTCGTAAGGAAGTGGCCTGGAACCTGGGCAAGGATCTGGGCATCACCACTGCTGTGCCGGTTGATGCGCTGGGCGAAGGGCGTATCGGCACCGCCGATGCCGTGGTGGTTGTGGGCAAGGACCTCGCCAAGTAACACCCGCAGGGTGCAGTCAGGCGATGCCGTGGCCCCCGCCGCCGGGCGTGCGCTGCTCGATAATCGAACCGGCGGAGAGGCGTCCGCGCCACTTGCCACCCACCGGCGCATCGCCGATGGACGTGGATCCCGGGGTGCCGTCGCCCCCGCCGCTCAGTCCACGGGGTGCCGAGCGACGCCGCTCCGCGATGAGCGACACATCGGCATCTTCGAGGAGCCGGATGCGACGCACCACACCGTCGCCGCCGCGGTGCAGACCGGTGCCGCCCGATCCGCGTCGGACCGCGTAGCGCTCGACACGTACGGGCATTGCCACCTCCAGAGCCTCGACCGGAGTGTTGAGCGTGTTGCTCATGGCCACATGTACGGCATCAGGCCCGTCGCCACGCGGGGAGGCTCCCTGGCCGCCACCGAGGGTCTCGAAATACACCCGGCCCGGGAACCCGAGCGTGAGGTTGTTCATGGTTCCCTGCCCCTGGGCAGGCACATCGGCGGCACCCGACAGGGCGCCCAGCACGGCATCCGTGATTCGGCTCGAGCCCTCGACATTGCCCGCCGCAACTGCGCTGGGCGGGCGGGCGTTCACCACGCTGCCCTCGGGGGCGATGATGGTGACCGGGGCGAATGCACCCGCTGATGCGGGGATGTCCGGGTCAATCGCGACACGCACTGCGAAGTACACCGCTGATCGCGTCACGGCGATGGGGCAGTTGAGGTTTCCCGGCCCTGCGGGGTCACTGCCGGTGAAGTCCACGGTCATCGCATCGCCGCTGATGGTGACCGCCACGCGGATCACGATGTCGTCATCGGTGACGCCGTCGCCTTCAAGGCACTCAAGGCCGGTCCAGCGGCCGTCGGGAAGAGCGGAAATCGCCGCACGTGTGCGTCGCTGCGCGTAGGCGAGAACGTCGTCCATCGCTGCCGCGATGGCGTGTACACCGCCGCGTCGCGTCGCCAGATCGTCCATCCGCGCCTGGGCGAGGTGGTGTGCCGACAACTGCGCCGCGAGATCGCCCCGTCGCTCATCTGGCGTGCGGGAGTTGGCGAGGATGAGGTCAACAAGGCCCTGATCAACGCCATTGGTTGATGCGAGGCGCATCGGGGGGATCACCAGCCCCTCCTGAACAAGCTCCCGGGCCCCCGCCGGCATGGATCCAGGTGCCATGCCGCCGACATCCGCGTGGTGGGCGCGTGTGACCGCGTGCGCCACCGTGGTGCCATCAACGGCAATGGGGGAGACGATCGTGATGTCGGGCAGGTGTGTGCCACCCCGGAACGGGTCGTTGATGATCCACGCCTCGCCTGGCAGCGCGCCGCGGGCCATCACCGCAGCGACCGCCTCGGGCATGGCACCCAGGTGCACGGGGATCGAGTCCGACTGCGCCACCATTTGCCCATGGGCATCAAAGAGTGCCGTGCTGCAGTCGCGGCGCTCCTTGATGGTGACGCTGAAGGCCGCGCGCACCAACGCGGCCTGCATTTCGTCGGCAACCGCGCAGAGAGTGGCGTTCCAGACCTGAAGGCCGATCGGGTCAAGACCACTCATGAGCGCTCCAGCGTGATCGCACCGTCAGTGTGTGCCGTGGCAACCCATCCGTCGGCGACCCAGCACGTGCTGCCGGCCATGGGAATGCTGATGGGCCCGGCAATTGGGGGGCCTGCGGGCGCTGCGAGATCACGGGGGATGTCTGGGCCGTCGGAGATGGCCGCGACGCGCAGCGACACAACCTCGACGGTGCGACCCGGCATCGCCCCGCCGGATGCGCGCTGGTGGGCGGCATGAAATGCGTCCGCGAGGCCGGCGCCCGGATCCTGCGGGTCCCATGGGACGCTGAGCGCATGGCTCTGTCCGATGTAGCGGCAGTCGGCGTGGGTCTCGATGCGTCCGCCGGGGACATCTCCCATGGCCATCGCGAGGAGTGGTGCGACCGCGCGGGCAAGCGATGCGTGATCTCCGGCGGGAAGAAGCACCGTCTGCACGTGGTCGCACCGCTCCCCGGCCACCACCATGCCCAGCGCGGCCAGCACACCCGCGGATGCCGGACATGCGATGCGCGCGATCTGAAGCGAGTCGGCAACGTCGCAGGCGTGCATCGGGCCCGCACCACCAAATGCGATGAGCACGCCGTGCCGGGGATCGATGCCGCGTTCCACACTCACCACGCGGAGTGCCCCCACCATCTGCGAAACGGCGACGGCGATGATGCCCTCAGCGCATTGCACGGGCGGAAGGCCGAGCTGCTCGCCAAATGCCGTGACAGCCTCGAGTGCGCGGGCTCGATCGAGGTGTATCTCGCCCCCGGCCCCGAGATCCCCGGACACGCGGCCGAGCACCACATTGGCGTCGGTCACCGTGGGCTCCGTGCCACCGAGGCCGTATGCGGCCGGCCCCGGAACCGCCGCGGCCGAGTGCGGCCCCACACGCAGGGCGCCCCCACCATCTGCCCACGCGATGCTGCCTCCGCCAGCCGACACCGTATGGATGTCGAGCATGGGGAGGTGCACCGGGTGACCGGCGACGGTGCGCCCCGGCGCCCGTGCGGGTTCACCATCGTCGATGAGGGCGACATCGCATGATGTCCCACCCATGTCGAACGCCAGGGCCAGCGGCTCGTGGATGCTCGCTGCAACCGCCGCGGCACCCACCAGTCCGCCCGCGGGACCAGACAGGACGGTGCGTGCAGCATGTGTGGCGGCCGCCTCGAGGCTCATCAGGCCGCCGCTCGACTGCATGATGGAGGGGTCCGGCAGGCCCGCCGCCGCCGTACGGCCCGCGAGGTGCTCAAGATAGGTGAGGAGCACGGGCGCGAGATAGGCATCGAGGGCCGTGGTGGCAACGCGCTCGTACTCCCTGATCTCGGGGAGCACCTCAGATGAGACGGAAATGGGGATACCCGGCAGCGCTGAGCGTATGGCGCTCGCGAGGGCGGTCTCGTGTGATGGATCCCGATACGCGAAGAGCAGGCCGATCGCCACCGACTCGGGGTTCCGCGCCACCACTGCGGCAACCACCTCACGAATCGCATCGTCGTTGAGCGGCAGTTCGATACCAGTGGGGGTCATGCGCTCTCTGGCGCCGATCACGTGGTCTGCGCGCACGAGTGGGGCCGGATGCTGTTGCTCAAGGCGGTACAGCGAGGCCCGGTCCTGGCGGCGCAGTTCGAGGATGTCCTCAAAGCCCTGCGTGGTGATCAGACATACCCGGGCGCCGCGCCGCTCGAGGAGCGCGTTGGTGCCCACCGTCATGCCGTGGGCGAGCGACCGGACCTCTGCGCCGGTCACCCCGGCGGCGTTGAGCGCGGCTGCCACCGCGGCCACGACGCCCTCCCCCTGATCGTGCGGGGTGGTGGGAACCTTGGCGGCAAAGATGCCGTGCGCCGATACCACGACGGCGTCGGTGAATGTGCCGCCGACGTCAACGCCGACCCGAGTGTGCGGGGTCTCCCCCCGGATGGGATCTACCATGGGCGGGCAATCTATCCCCCAACCCGGGAATCGCCGTCCGAATCGCTTCCGCAACGCTCGTCGCAACGCTCGTCATCGTCGGCTCTGCCGGCGCCGCTCCTGCTGGTGTGCCGCTTGGCCCGGCATCCGATCTGGCGGCGGTGCCCAACGGTGATCTGTCATCGGGACTCCTCGGCTGGGGCGTTCTGGGCCCCGCCACCTCGTTGGTGCTCGCCGATGGTCCCGTCATCTCGGCATCAGACAACACCACCGTGCTCGGCCCATTGGTGGCCATCCCTCAGGGCGCACAGGTGATGCCGGTGAGAATCGGTGTACCGGGCGCCAACGCGTTCGTGGACGTGCGGGCGCGACCACAGGGCGGTGGACCCGACATCCCGCTCATCACACTTCTGCCGGACCGGGGCGTGCGGTCAATGGATGTACCTGTCGGTGCTGTCGCCGGGCAGACGGTGCGCATCGTGCTCGACCCGGTGTCATCGCTCGGTCGACGGCTTCTCATCGGTGGCATGGGTCCGGTACGGGCGGCGCTACCGGGGTGGTCGGTCGCCGCAGGGCTCCCCGTGGTGGCCCGCTCGTGGGGCCGGTCCGCTTTCCGGGTGGATGACGGAACGCTCACGGCGAGCACCCCAGGCGTTGCGCTGGGAGGCGGTGCCCGGTACCTCGGCGTGGCGGTGCGGGGATCAGGAACTGTCATCGCGTCCGCAGGAGGGGCGCAGGCGCGGCTCACGGCCAGTGATGGCTCCTGGACGTGGCTGCATGTGCGGGTGGCAGGTGCCCAGCGCCGCATGGCGCTCACGGCCACCACGACAGAAGGCGGAATGCTGGCGCTCGGCCCGGTGGCCACACCGGCGCGTGGTGTGTCGCTCTCGGCGCTTCGGGCATCGGCGGGGCGTGTGACAGCCAAGGTGGGGCCCCTGGCGACGGGCCTACGGGTTCAGGTGCGCGTGGGCGCGCGCATCGTGGGCACCGCACGCGTGGCGCCGTCGGGAAGGGTCTCCGTTGGCACGTCGGGTGCCGCGGGGCGCGGCAGTGTTGTGGTGCTCGGCGACGCCTCACGGGCGGGCGTCACACGTGCGATCCGCCTCACCGGCTGACACGCACCAGCGCCGCTGCTACGAGGTGATCTCTCGCGGGTAGGAGCCGGGGTACGTGCTCACGAGCGACCGCGCGTGTGAGAGCGCCTCGGACTTGGTGGTGAAGACACCGGAGAACACCACCCAGTACCCGGCACGAAGCGGCGGATGATCGGTGCTGAACAGCACGCCACCCGGCTGACCAGACGACTGGAGCTTTGATGCCGCCGAGCGCGCTGCCGCCTCGTTCCTGACGCTCGACACGATGGCGGTCCAACCGCTGGTCCCCGACGGCCAGTCGTCAGATCCGGTGACAGATGAACCGCCTCCTGCCGAACCGGTGGAGTCGCTTGTGGTGGGCAACTCGCTGGTGGTCTGCCCGTCCACCCCAGGGCCCGTCACCGTGAGCACACCGGAGTCGCCGGTGGTCGCAGTGGTGTCCACGGGAAGGCCGCCAGTGGTGGCCGTGGTGTCGGGGAACAGCCCGCTCGTGTCGGTGGGGAGGGTGCCCATGGTGTCGCCGGGCAGGCTCGAGTCGGTACTGGTGGTGGGAATCGCAGTGGTGGGCACCGTGATAACGGGCGCCGTACTGACCATCGGCACCGGAACCGCTTCCGGGCCACCGTCGTCGTTGGACGCCACGTAGGCGAGGGCACCTGCGCCGGCACCGAGGATGGCCAGCCCGATTGCCACGCTTGCGAGGCCACCAGCGCCGCGCCGCAGTTTGGGGGCGAGCGGAGTGGGTGATCCGCACTCAAGGCAGTAGGTCTGCGCGGGGTCAAGCTCGCAACCGCACACCGAGCAGGTGGGAGGCGGCGCAGGTGTCTCCACCGTGGAGGCGTCGTCACCGGGTGAGGCGCCGCTCGCGGGATCAGGGTGCGGCGGATCGACTCCCGGATACGGGCTCTCGTGCGACGTCACGACTTCGACTCGCTCTCGCCGGGCATCGAAATGGCCTGCGTGGCCTGTTGGTCGCCACTGTCAGCGGAAATGACCTGCGTCGGCTGCTCGGGCGAATCGGTGATGACGATGGTGTCCTGCTCCACCTCCACCACCTCGGTGACGACGGTGAGGGGCGCGCCGCACTGAGCGCAGAAGTTCGCCCCGGGCTTGCTGCGGGCGCCACACGAAGGGCAGGTGATGCTGGGGCCGCGACCGGCCTGCCGCCGCTCGGCACGGGACGACTTGATGTCGTCCAGTTGGTCATCCACCTGATGCACCTGGCCACGAAGGTCGTTCACCTCGGCAGCACGTCGGCGCATCACCTCTTCGGCGAGCAGCCCGCGGCCATACAACTCAAGGGCCAGCCCACCCAGATCAAAGATGCCCTGCTCATATTGGCCAAGGAGCCTGCGACGACGGCGACGCAGCACGCCGGGGCGGATGTGCTCGGGCGACTCAGCCTCGATCAGCTCGCTGGCGTTGGTTTCCACGCCGGCGTCAGGAGGCGTCGCGGCCACCGAGGTGCGGCGCCGGAAGAGGCGATGCTTCTCGGGGGCGGGAGCCACGACCTCGGCGTCAGAAGACACAGGGTCCGGGGCCATGGGCTCGTCGGCAGCGGAATCAGTCATTGAACGGACGGATCGTAACCAGCCGCATCGGACGGCGTAGCCCGAGATGTTTCAGCGTTTCAAATCTGCGTGAGTCGGGCGATGCGTTTGACGCGCCGCCGGTCTCTCCGCTAGCGTGCCGCCTGCATCAAGAGCGGTGGAGGGTATGGCCCTTTGAAGCCGCGGCAACCAGCGAATACTCGTCAGGTGCCAAATCCAGCAGGCATTCATGCCTGGGAGATGCGATGGTCGACGTGCAGGTTCGCACCGTGACCCTCGACTCCCGGCACCGATTGGGAGATTGGGATGGGACACACGGAAGGGCGCGTCACAGGAGCACGTGGGCTCCGCTGCAAGGAGTGCGGCGAGGAGTTGCCGTTGGGCGCCTCGTACGCCTGCGAGTTCTGCTTCGGCCCGCTCGAGGTCGTGTACGACCTCGACTACCTGCGCGCCAACGTCACCCGTGAGTCCATTGAGGCCGGCCCCCAGTCAATCTGGCGGTATGCCGACCTGCTGCCGTGCGCGCCGATTGACACCCAGGTGGGCCTGCCGGTGGGCATGAGCCCTCTGGTCCCCGCCCCGCGTCTGGCTGCCCGCCTGGGCCTCGGGGAGGTGTGGGTGAAGAACGAGACCGCCAACCCCACGCATTCCTTCAAGGATCGCGTGGTGAGCGTGGCGCTGCAGAAGGCCCGCGAACTCGGGTTTGAGGTTGCCGCGTGTGCATCCACAGGCAATCTGGCCCAGTCGGTGGCGGCACACGCTGCGGCCGCCGGCATGGAGAGCTTCGTGTTTGTGCCGAGCGACCTCGAGTCTCAGAAGATCGTTGCCACGGGTATTTACGGCTGCACGCTCGTGGCCGTTGATGGCAACTACGACGACGTCAACCGGCTGTGTATGGAGCTTGCCGCTGATCGCCCGTGGGCCTTCGTCAACGTCAACGTGCGGCCGTACTACAGCGAGGGCAGTAAGACCCTCGCGTACGAGACGGTTGAGCAACTCGGCTGGACGCTGCCGGATCGCTGCATCGTGCCCATCGCCTCTGGATCGCTCTACACCAAGATCCGCCGCGGCTTCGGTGAGTTTCTCGAGCTTGGTCTCGTTGAGGGCGACGTGCCGCACATGAATGGCGCCCAGGCCCAGGGCTGCGGGCCCGTGGCGGCGGCGTACGAGGCCGGGCTCGACTTCGTGACCCCGGTGCGTCCGGACACCATCGCCAAGAGTCTCGCGATCGGCAACCCGGCTGATGGAGTCTTCGCACTTGATGTTGCGCATGAAACCGGCGGATCAATCGACGCAGTATCTGAGCGCGAGATCACCGACGGAATCTGCCTGCTGGCGGAGACCACGGGAATCTTCACCGAGACCGCTGGTGGCGTGACCACCGCAGTGCTCAAGCGCTTGGCGGATCGTGGCGATATCGGCCCCGACGAACGCGTGGTGCTGTACATCACGGGCGATGGACTGAAGACACTCGACGCCATCGCCGATCGCGTTCAGCCGGTCACAATCAGCCCCACTGTGGGCGACTTCGAGGCCGCCGTGGCAGGCCGCGGCGCCCCTCTTCCTGCATGATCAACCCGACGACCCTGAGGATTCCCCGATGAGCGTGACCGTTCGCATTCCATCTCCGCTCCGCCCGCTCACCGGCAATGCCGGCACGGTTGAGTGCGCACCCGGCACGGTGGCCGCGATCATCGACGAACTCGAGGCCAAGCACCCCGGCTTCCGTGATCGTGTGACGCAGGACGGCAAGCTGCGCCGCTTCGTGAACGTGTTCGTCGCCGGGCAGGACGTCCGCTTTGAGCAGGGCATCGACACCGCAGTGGCCGACGGCCAGGAGGTCACCATCCTTCCTGCCGTCGCAGGGGGCTGACCGCCACGGCACTGGGAACGGCCTTCGTCACCGGCGCCACCGGCCTCATCGGCGGCGCAGTGGTGGATGCACTCCTCGAGCAGGGTGTGGAGGTCACGGCGCTTGCCCGTACCGATCGGGGCGCGTGGGCGCTTCGCGATCGCGGAGCCACGACCATCCGTGCCGACATCGGGGAGTCGATCCAGTGGGACCGCGCGGCACAGGACGCCGATGTCATCTTCCATCTGGGCCTCCCGCGCATTACGCCACCGGTACGCGGGCGACACCTGCGCAAGTTGGAGCGTGAGGCCCAGGCCGGCGCAGAGATCATTCACGACATCGCCGCCGGCCGGGATGTGGTGATGGGCACGTGCGCGATTGGCGACGCAGATGGTCCTCTCGATATCGCCCGCCCGGGCCTGGCGGCTGAGCGTGCGCTGGTGGGTCCCGGTGTACGGATCGTGCGCCTGCCCTGGGCCTATGGCCCCTCCGGATTTATCTGCGACATGTCGCGCGGGCTGCAGATGCGTCGGTTTCGCATTGTGGGAGCGGGTGACAACCCCATCGCGGTCATCGGCGCCCGTGACGCCGCCACGGCAATCATCGCGGCATCGGCAGCGCCAGAGGGCACCTACACAGTGGCCGAGGAGTCCATGCCCACGCAGGTCGAGTTGGTGCACCTCATGTGCACCACGAGGGGCGTGTCCCGCCCCGACCACCTGCCGGCGCGTATGGCGTCAATGGCCATGGGGGGAGTCATCGTCGAGGCCCTCACCGCGCATCAGCGGGTCGAGGTGGCGCCACCGCCGGGCTTCACGCACTCCCAGCGATGGGACGACGACCTGATGGACGCCCTCAGGACCTAGCTGTCGGCGTCGAGTGCTTCCGGCGGAATGATGGGAAGCTCGGTTGCGTGCTGCATGCTTCCGTTCACTTGGTAGCGCAGGTCAACCACGTCGGCCTTCTGGTCGCCGTATACGCCCACGCCGGCCAGAAGCACCATCTTGCGGCCAAAGCCCTTCGACTTGATCTTGGGCACGAGGGGGGTGGCGAACCGGAGCCACCGTCCCTCCACGGTGTAATGCTCGCCCTCGTGCCGTGGTTCGCCATTTACCCACACGCTGAACGGGGCCTCGGCACCTTCGGGCAGGGCCACATTCCATGTGCGGGGGTCGGTCATGTGAGCGACTCTAGCGGCCACCAGTAGACTGACGTTTATGAGAAACCCCACTGTTCGCGCTCTGGCCATCGGTATTGCGATGGCAGCCATCCCCTCAACGCTCGCTTCTGGCCAGGCGGTGCGCGAGCTGGTATCGAGCTCCCCGGCTCAGGGAGCCCCCGGCTATGTGCTCAACATGTACAAGGTCACGATCCCCAAGGGCACCACCCTGCCGCTGCACTACCACCCGGGTACGCAGCTCGTGCGGGTGCAGCAGGGGGACCTGACCTACACGGTGGAGCGCAGTACCGCATACCTCAGCATCCCCCGGGCCGGAATGGATCCGAAGAAGATTCCCATCCGCCCGGGGCAGACGCGGGTGGTGCATCCCGGGCAGGGTGTGGTGGAGCCAGCCGGCATGCGCCACTTCGCCAGCGCCCGCACGAGCACGGTGATCCTGGTGGTGTCCATCCTCAAGCCGAAGGCCTTGGCGGGCACGATCAACGTCGCCCCGTAGGGCCACCACGAGGGGCATGGCCAGGCGGGGGGGCTACACTCGGCCCCGCAAGCGCGCGTAGCTCAGTGGATAGAGCACTGGCCTCCGGAGCCAGGGGTCGCAGGTTCGAATCCTGCCGCGCGTACTCGTCTGGAGCTCTGTAGAACCCCATCGCGACAATGCGCCTCCGGGGTCTGGCAGCCTCCGGTGCAAGGTCCCAGCCCTCAGGAGATCCCCCATGCGCACGAAAGAGCTCACCGCACTTGCTGCAGCAGCCCTTGCCATTGCCGTGCTCGCGGGGGTCTCTCAGGCCGCCGCTGCGCCGGTGAAGTCTGAGCAGGCCCGGATCGCGACCTCATACCTGTTCGTCTTCGAAGGCGAGACCGCCCAGATGGCCCCAATCACGGGGAGGGCGGGTGCGTACACCTTCACCATGCCGATCCGCTCGGCGAAGCATCGGGTGACCTGGTTCACCGATCGCCCGGCCCGCGACGCGGGCGCCCTCCCCATGAAGTCCTTCGTCGCGTTGTGGTCACGCCCGGGCGCAGACTCCTTCGCCGCAGACCCCCCAAACGTCGCCATCAACTACACGTCCGGTGGCGGCGACAGGACCTTCATTGCCACGATGTCCTCGCCGAGGATCGTCCAATCCGCCGCCACACCCGGCACCCCATCGCTTCGGGCGACGATGACCGCTGTGCCGCGCGACGCCGTGACTGCGCTTGAGGGGAGCAATGGGGTGCTTGCCAAGCACGCGAAGCGTGCACAGACGGCCGGGTCGGCTACCGCGGCACGGCGATGGTTTCGCACCTCCGCGACCCTGACCAACGCCTCGGTGGTCGTCGACAACTTCAGCGGGTCCTCTCCCTCGGACGGGAACTGTTTCGATTTCCCAACGGACTCGTACTGGGCATCGTTTACGAGCTTCAGCGACTACGCCTCAGCCTATGACTACTGCTTCATGAGGGCGGGCGGGGGGCCGGTCGCCAACGGGGCGATCCCGAATGTTCCGCTTCCGGGATTGTCATTTCCCAGCACGGCAGTGTGGCTTGGAGTTACGTGCGCTTCGCTTCCGGGGATGCCAGCACTACCCGTCTGGACGCCTGGCTCCCCCCAGCCTTCGACTTGGATCGCATACGCCACGCCGTGCACGACGGTCATTGGCGCAACATGGTGGAAAATGTGGGTCGACGCCTCTGGAAACAAGGCGTGGTACTAGGCCCTAGAGATTGTGGAGTAATCCAGAAGTTGACGAGGGGCCATTGATGGCAGCACTCATCGCGCTCCAGCCCCTTGATATACAGGTGAGGGGCAGTGGCCATGGGGCCGCGGCTGTGGGTGCAGGTGGTATCCATTGATGGCGGGGTCCGTCAGTACGTGTATTCAGATCATGGTGGATCTCCTTCAGGCCCTCGCGCTCCCGCCAGGGCCTTGGTGAAGCCAGCCGTACCATCGCCTGCCATTCCGTCGTCGACGACCCTCGTTGGCTCCGGGCGCACGATGCCGACGGGGAGGCGCCCTCTGCGGTAAGCCGCAACGCCCAATAGAGTCAGCCCGTGGATCTTCAGGTCACATTCATCGGTACGTCCGCGTCGGTGCCGAGCGCCGCACGGGGCACGTCCGCAACGCTCGTCGCCCGTGGTGGTGCGCGCTGGCTGATCGACTGCGGCGAAGGCACGCAGCGCCAGTTGCTGCGCTCGGGGCTCGGACTCACTGATGTCGACGCCATCCTGCTCACGCACCTCCACGGGGACCACTTCCTCGGTCTCCCCGGAATGTTCAAGACCTACGGCCTGCGCGGGCGTGAGCGCGAATTGCTCCTTGTGGGCCCGCCGGGCCTTGAGTCCCTGCTCGACACGCTGCATCCGGTGATCGGCCGACTGCCCTTCCGTCTCGATGTGATGGAGGCGTCGCCGGGCGCCGTCATCCGGGAGGACGGCATGGAGGTGCGGGCCTTCCACACCGACCACGGCATCCGCTCCCTGGGGTATGCCCTTGTGGAGGAGGACCGTCCCGGGGCATTTGACGTGGACGCGGCACGTGCGCTGGGCGTGCAGTCGGGCCCCGACTTCGGGGTGCTGCAGCGCGGCGGCGAGGTGCGCGCTGCCGATGGCGCGGTGGTACGACCGGATCAGGTGATGGGGGAGGCCCGCGAGGGCCGCACCGTCGTGTTCTCGGGAGATACCCGTCCGTGCGCGGGCACGGCGGATGCTGCGACGGGTGCCGACCTGCTGGTGCACGAGGCCACGTTCACGTCGGAGGATCGCGACAGGGCTGTCGAGACGCGTCACAGCACCGCAGAGGAGGCCGCCGTACTCGCACGCGATGCCGGGGTGCGCATGCTCGCGCTCACGCACATCAGCACGCGGGTGCAGCCACGTGAGGTGAGGCGTGAGGCCGAGGCGATTGTGAGCTCTGTGGTGGTGCCCCGCGACTTCGATCAGGTCGAGATCCCGTTCCGCGAGCGCGGTGAGCCGCGGCTTGTGCCCGTGCAGGAGCGACTCGGTCGCGGGGCCCGTGAGGATGGACGGGGAGCCGCGGAGGCCCCTGCTACGCTGCCGGACGCAACCCTTTAACGCCGGTCCTGTGAGGCCGGGAAGGAGCAGTCACATGAGCGCATCCCAGTCCCTGCCCGGACTCTTCGCACCCCCGAACGGGTAGCGCCATGGCTGCCAAGGTTTTGATTGACGCCGAACAATGCCGGCGGACGATCGCGCGTATTGCCCACGAGATCGTGGAGCATCACCCCGACCCATCTGCAATCGCGCTGGTGGGGCTGCACACACGCGGCGTGCCGCTGGCCGATCGCCTCCGCGCACTCATCACCGAGTTCTCGGGTGCCACCCCGGCCATCGGGTCGGTGGATATCGCCCTGTACCGCGACGACGTGGGTGTGGGCGGCGGACGCCGCGGCGTGGTGCCGGTGGTGGGCGAGACGGTGCTCGACTTCGACATCGGCAAGCACTCGGTCATCCTCGTGGACGACGTGCTGTTCACGGGGCGCACCATCCGCGCCGCCATCGACGCCGTGTTCGATTACGGTCGGCCCCCGCTTGTGGAACTCGCGGTGCTCGTTGACCGGGGGCACCGTGAACTGCCCATCCGTCCCGACTACGTGGGCCGCAACCTGCCCACCGGGCCGGGCGAGCGCATCACGGTGCACCTGGCAGAGATCGACGGGTCGGACGAGGTCCTGTTGGAGGCAACCGCATGAGCGCGCACTCATCGCTCATCCGCATCGGTGACCTCGACATCGATGGTATCGGGCGCATTCTTGGCACGGCCGAGCGCTTTGGCGAGGTGATGGAGCGGGATATCAAGAAGGTGCCCACGCTCCGGGGGCGCACGGTCATCAACCTGTTCCTTGAGCCATCCACCCGCACGTCGACATCGTTCGAACTCGCGGCGAAGCGTCTGTCGGCCGACGTGGTGAGCATCAAGGGTGCCGGCACCAGCATGGACAAAGGCGAGACCCTTAAGGACACCATCCGCACGCTCGAGGCCTACGACCCCGACGTGTTCGTGGTACGCCACCCGCAGGTTGGAGCCTGCGATGTCGTGGCCCGTCACACCAGCGCCGCAGTGGTCAACGCTGGTGACGGCACGGGGGAGCATCCCACCCAGGCACTGCTTGACCTCTACACGGTGCAGCGTGAGATCGCTCCCATCGAGGGGCTGCACGTGGCATTCGTGGGCGACGTGCTGCACTCGCGCGTCGCGCGGTCGGGTATCTCGGCATTTCGCATGATGGGCGCGAAGGTCACGGTGGTCGCGCCCCCCACGCTGGTGCCGCGCCACCTCGGTGAAGCGCTTGGCACCGAAGTGTCCGCCGACATCCGCGACATCGCAGATGCCGACGTCGTGTACGTACTTCGCATGCAGCTTGAGCGCATGGGCACCGGTGGGTTTGTGCCCTCGTTGGAGGAGTACGCACGCATGTACCAGGTCAATCACAGCCGGCTGCGTGCCGGCCAGCGGGTGATGCACGCGGGCCCTGTGAATCGCGGGGTCGAGATCAGCGGGAAGGTGGTCGACGATCCGTCGACGCTCATCGAGGCCCAGGCCGGAAATGGATTGGTGGTGCGCATGGCGGTGCTCTACGACGTGCTGAGTGAGTCGCAGACGGCGGCCCCGGGCGTGCCCGGCGTCACATTGGAGGCCGCATGATCACCCATGTGCCCAATCCGCGGGTGCGGTTGCCACAGCGCCCCGGTGCGCTTGCCAACGTCGTCATCCGCGGCGCGCGGATCCTTGACCCGGCCGCCGGCATCGACCGCGAGGGCGATCTGGTTATCCGCGACGGCGTCATCGGGGGCGACCCCGATGGGCTCGAAGTGGTTGATGGCACCGGACTCACCGTCATCCCGGGCCTTGTGGACGTGCACGTGCACCTGCGCACGCCGGGCAAGGAACACGCTGAGGACATCGCCACCGGCACCGCCAGCGCTGCGGCCGGCGGCGTGGTGACCGTGCTGGCGATGCCGAACACCCAGCCACCCACTGACAGCCCCAGCATTCTCGGGTCGCTGCTTGACCGCGCCGCGCGCGAGGCCGTGGTGCCCACCGGCTTCATCCCTGCAATTACGGTGGGGCAGATGGGCGACCAGCTCACCGAGCACGGCGATCTGGCCGAGGCCGGTGCGGCGGCGCTGTCGGATGACGGCGTGCCTGTCGCCAACGCATCGGTGATGCGCCGGGCACTGCAGTATCAGAAGGCCGCTGATCTGCTGTTCACGCTGCACGAGGAGGACATGAGCCTCTCGGGCACCGGGGTGATGCATGAGGGCGTCATTTCCGCCCGTATCGGGCTCGCCGGCATTCCTGGCGTGTCGGAGGCGGTTCAGGTGGCGCGCGACTGCTCATTGGCAGCGTATGAGGGGGCCCGCATCCACATTTGTCACGTGTCCGCACGCGAGACGGTGGAGGAGATCCGCCTCGCCAAGGCCCGTGGGGTGTCCGT
>CANJMX010000017.1 GCA_947475125.1 Actinomycetota bacterium | reverse complement strand
GGCCCGGTAGGTCACCGGGATACCCGCTGCCGATGGCGCGCCGATGGCCGACGTGATGCCGGGCACCACGAGGCAGGGCACACCCGCGGCCACCAAGGCCTCGGCCTCCTCGGCGCCACGACCGAACACAAATGGGTCGCCGCCCTTCAGCCGGACCACCACAAGCCCCTGCCTGCCGAGTTGCACGCACAGCGCCGTGGTGTCGTCCTGAGTCATGGCCACCCGGTCGGGGGCCTTGCCCACGTCAATAAGCTGGGCGTCTGGGCGGCACAGGTGCATGAGCGCCTCTGTGCCGAGACGGTCGTACAGCACAACGTCGGCCTTCATCAATGCCGCGCGTCCACGCACCGTGATGAGGCCCGGGTCGCCGGGGCCAGCGCCGATGAGATACACGATGCCCCTGCTCATGCGCCCACCTCGTCGGCCGCACGCATACCGAGGGCCGCTGGGTCGCCGACATCGCCCGTGAGGTCGGCGCTGCGGCCCGAGCCATCCCACCATGCGCGAATACGCAGCGACTCGCCCTCGCGAGTGCACAGCGCGCCCGCCGGCACCGAGCAGCCCCCACCCAGACGGGCGAGAAATGCCCGCTCGGCAACAAGGCATGCCCGCGATGCCGGGTCGTCGAGCACCGCGCAGGCGTCGCGTACGGCCTGGTCGTGCGCCCGGCCCTCAATCGCCACGATGCCCTGTCCTGCCGCGGGGACGCACACGTCGAGTGGCAGCGGGGTGGCATCGGCCCGGATGATGCCGAGGCGTGCCAGACCAGCCGCAGCCAGCACCAGGGCATCAACCTCGCCGGCATCCAACTTGCCCAGACGGGTGTCCACGTTGCCGCGCACCTCCACCACCTGCAGATCGGGGCGCACCGCCAGCACCTGAGCGCGGCGGCGCGGGCTGGTGGTACCCACCCGCGCACCGGGTGCCAGTGCGGCGAGGCCGCCCGACTCACCTACCAGCACGTCGCCCGGGTCTTCGCGGGGTGGCGTGGCCAGCACGGCGAGCCCGTGGGGGAGGTCGCCCGGTAGGTCCTTCGCCGAATGCACGGCGATGTCGGCGCGGCCATCGAGCAGCGCCTCTTCCAGCTCCTTCACGAACATGCCCTTTACGTCGGCACCGGGCTGGTCGGGTGCACCGGCCAGGCTCCATTGGTCGCCCGTGGTCGTCATCTCGAGCAATGCCACCTCGTGCCCATGGGCCTCAAGCGACGCGGCGACCGCACGCGACTGCGCGAGAGCAAGGGCGGAGCGCCGCGTGGCCACGGTGATGCGCATCGGGGGCGTCAGCCCAGGTGGCGGGATGACGGCGCGTGCGGCGCCTCAGTGCCATCGCCAGCCGGCGGGTGATCCGGCAGGTCGAGTCCAAACAGGTAGCGCAGGGAGTCGATATGCCTGAGTCCATCCTGTGATCCAGCGGCCTCTCGCGCGCGCACGGTGGGCTCATGCAGCAACTTGTTGAGCATGGCCCGCGTGACGACATCCAGGCGCTCGCGCTCCTCCTCGCTGAGGGGCTCGCCGCCGCGGGCCACCCGGGCGATCTCACCCTGTCGCACGGCCTCGGCCATCTCACGCAGGGATGTAATGACGGGCGTCACAGCGAGGCCGGTGCGCCACTCGGCGTACCGCTCCACCTCCTCGCCCACAATCACCTCGGCGCGATGCGCATGCTCCTGGCGCTCGTCGCGGTGCTGGGCCACCACGCGCTCGAGATCGTCGATGTCAAACAGCACAGCGCCATGCACGGCCGACGCTGCAGACTCAACATCGCGTGGCACGGCGATATCAATGAGCACAATGGGGCGTGTGGGGCGGTCGGCAAGTGCGTCCGTGATGTTGGCAGCAGAGATAACCGGGTGCGGGGCGTCGGTGGAGCACACCACCACATCGGCCTGCGCCAGTTCATCGGGCAGGCAGTCGAAGCCAAGGCCCATTCCGCCGAGGCGCTCGGCGATCTCGCGTGCAGTGCCGACCGTGCGGTTAATGACCACCAGCTCACCCAGCCCACGCTCCATCAACGCGCGCGCAGTGGCCTCGGCCATTCTGCCGCCACCCACCACCAGCCCACGGCACCCACCGATATCGGGCAGGGCTTCGCGGGCGAGGTCGGCGGCAACCGTGGAGACCGACACCGGGCGCACGGCAACCTTGGTTTCGGTACGCACGCGCTTGCCGGCCTCGAGTGCCTGGCGGAAGAGTCGGTCGAGCAGCACGCCAGTGGCGTCCTCATCGATGGCCGACTCCCACGCACCGCGCACCTGCCCCTGAATCTCACTCTCGCCCACCACCATCGAGTCGAGGCTCGACGACACGCGCAGCAGGTGGGCCACGGCCCGGTCATCAACCAGCGCGTAGCGCGCGCAGTCGAACTCTGACCGGGTCATGGTGCTGTTCTCCACCAGCGCCTCGCAGATGGCCTCTTCGGCCGCGCTGGCATCGAGTGCATGCACGTAGGCCTCGGTGCGATTGCACGTGGAGATAACAACGGCCTCGGCGATGTCGGGGTGGCGGACCAACTGACGCGCGAGCGTGCGCGTGGTGGCATCGGTGAGCGCGATCTTCTCGCGCTGCTCAACCGGTGCGGTCTTGTGGGAGATACCCACGGCGACGATGCGCGGCATCAGGCGGCCTCACTCACCGGTTGCAGGCCGAGCATCTCGCGTACCTCGGTGCGGCATGCGCCGGGCCCCGCGTCGGCGATGCGGTCCACCACGCCGGAGTCGATGAGCGCCTCCACCGCGGCGCGGCGGTCGGCGATAACCGGACGGGCCGCGATGAGGTCATCGCGGCTCTCGGCCAGCAGATCGATGAGCCCCGCCCATCCCGGCCCAAAGCGATCTTCCAGATCCTCGCGGATACGCCGTGACACCACGGGGCTTGCCCCGCCCGTGGTGATCGCGATGGCCAGATCGCCACTGCGCATGAGTGCGGGAATCACGGCCGTGGACCCAGCAGGGTCGTCTGCCACGTTCACCTCGGCACCCGCCGCGCGTGCGGCGTCGCGTACCCGGCGGTTCACCTCGGCATCGTCGGTGGCGGCAACCACCAGCACGGCACCGTCGAGGTCGCCATCCTCGTACCGATGGGCGCGGTGGTCGGCCACGGTGGAATCGGTGACCAGTCTCTGAAGCCCGGGCGAGAGCTCGGGGCTCACCACACGAACTGACGCACCATGGGCTGCCAGCTTGGCCGCGCGCTCCGTTGCCACCGCTCCCCCGCCCACCACAACGACGAGGCGATCAGTCAGGTCGAGGAACACGGGGAACAGCGGGCGGGCCATCAGCCGTCATCCCCCTCGGGGGTGTCGGATTCGGCGGCTCTGCGATCAAGCATGCGGGTAATGGCCTCCACCTGCCGGCCCACCCGTGCGGTACGCGCGCCCAGCATCACCACGTAGGCGAGCACCAGAAACCAGATAACCGCGTACGCGGCCACCACGTACTGGTTGCCACCGGTCATGACGACTCCAGACGCAAGGTCAGGGCACGCAGCGCGCGCTCCGTGCGACGGCCCACCAGCTCAACTTCGAGCAGTGCGATGAAGAGCGCCAGCATCGCGGCCAGCGAGATGAGGAACCAGATGAGCATTGACCCGGGCATGTTGGCACCCCCACGGGTGAACACGACCGGGTGCACGAACGATTGGGCAATTCGTACCGAATAAAACGACAGCGGAACGGACACGAACCCCGCGACGGCGTAAATGGCCGAGTACCGAAGCCGACGATCATCATCGACCGAGGATCGCAGCACGAAGTACGCGGCATAGATGAGCACCACGATGAGGTAGGTCACCAGTCGGGGGTCGGCCCACACCCACCAGGTGCCCCACGAGGCCTTGGCCCAGATGGATCCGGTGATGATCACAAGCACCGAGAAGAGCAAGCCGATGCGAACCGCGGTTACGCTCACGTCGTCCCAGCGCACCTTGCGAGTGCGCAGGTACAGGATCCCCGCCACGCAGGCAACGGCGAATGCCACCAGCGATACCAGCGCGATTGCCACGTGGAAGTAGAAAATGCGCTGGATCACGCCCTGGTCGGCGTCCTCGGGGGCGAAGAGGAACACGCCAACGCTCGCAACGGTCACGAGCACCGTGGCGATGACACCCCAGATGAGCGCCGCCCGGGCACCGGTCACACGCCGGGAGGCGGGATCAGTCGTCAAAGACGGCATCGTAGGTGGCGATACAGACAAGGAGGAACAGTATGGCGTAGCCCACGAGGAACAGGCAGTAGCCGCGGTACTCGCTCATGTCATGTGCCCCTCCCACCACGGCATGCGTGGCGCCGGCCCCGGCGATGACCACGGGCACGAGTGCGGGAAGAAAGAGCACGGGCAGGATGAGGTCGCGGGCGCGCGTAAACAGGGCGAGCCCCGAGAACAGCGTGCCCGAGAGGGCGATGCACACGTTGGCAATCAGCGCCACCAGCGCGATCCAGCCGATGGAGTCCCAGTACGGCCCCTTCACGAAGAAGATGCCCACCAAGGGGATGACCACCAGCTCGGTGATGGCCATGTAGATGACGATGGCAATCGCCTTGGCCGCCAGCAGCACGACGCGCGGTACCGGCGACACCAGGATGCCGTCGAGCACCCGCTGCTCGCGTTCGGCTACATATGAGCGGCCCACGCCCAGCACGGCGGTAAACGCGAGGGTCACCCACATGAGCCCCCCGGTGAACCGCGTGAGGTCGTCATCGCGCGTGCCGAACCCGAACTGCATGATGGTGAGAGTGACGATGGCGAAGAGCACCATGGCCATCACGGTCTCCTTGGTGCGCAGCTCCAGACGCAGGTCCTTGCGGATGAGCCCGGCAAGCTGACGCGTCCACCGCGGTCGGTTCACGGTCGTGCTCATGCGATGCACTCCTCGTACCGGGCGCGCACCTGGGCCGGGCCGCGGCCGGCCACCGGCTCGTCCACCACGATGCGCCCGCGGCGCATCACCACCAGGCGATCGGCCACCGATGCGATGCGCTCCACCTCGTGCGTCACGATCACCGCCGCCCGGCCGTCGGTGCGCATGGCGGCAAGCTCGGCGTCGAGCAACGCCGTTCCGGCGGCATCGAGGCTTGCGTGGGGCTCGTCGAGCAGCAGCAGCCGCGGCCCATGCAGCAGCATTCGGGCAAGGGCAAGCCGCTGCGCCATGCCGCGGCTGAGCACCCGCACCGGATCATCAGCCCGTGCGATGAGGTCAACCCGGTCGAGAAGGTCATCAATGCGCCGGTCGGCATCCTGCACCCCGAAGAGGTCGGCATATACCTGCAGGTTCTGACGCGGAGAAAGATCGAGGTATGCCAGCGGATCGTGCGCCAGGTAGCCGATGCCGCACCGCGCCCGGCGCGCTCCACCGGGCAACTCCTCGCCCAGCACCGTGAGCGTGCCGGTACCGGTACGCAGCAGCGTGGCCACTATGCGAAGCAGCGTGCTCTTGCCCGCCCCATTTGGACCCGCAATCGCCACCCGCTCGCCGGCGGCCACGTTCAGATGTACGTCGGCAACGGCGGCGCGTTCGCCGTAGATGTGCCCCACCCCGCGGGCTGACACCAGACGGTCAGGCAACGGCCACCTCGGCCACGACGCCCGCCAGGAATACCACCGACATCGCCATGTTGGCCGTGCCGAACGCGGCGTTGATACGCGCGGCATCGCCGGGGCGCACATGCAGATGCTCCCACGCGAGGATGACCGCACAGGCAGCCACGGCGACGTAATACGGCCAGGTGACTGATGCCGCCGCACCGGCGAGCACCAGCAGTGCGATGGTCGCCACATGGCAGCCTGCCGCGATGCGCAGCGCGCGCACCTCGCCAAAGCGCACGGGTACCGAGTGCACGCCCTCGCGCCGGTCGCTCTCCACGTCGAGGAGGGCGTAGACCACGTCGAACCCGGCAATCCACAGCGCCACGGCGAGCCACAGCAGCACGGGTGCAGCGGCGAACTGACCGGTGACCGCGATCCAACCCCCGATGGGTGCGATGCCGATGGAGATACCGAGGATGAGGTGACAGGCCCACGTGTACCGCTTGGCGTACGGGTACGCCACGAATAGCGCCACCGGAATGGGCCAGAGCCACCAGGTGATTGACGGCAACTGAGATACCGCCACAAGCAGCGCAGTGAGGCTTACCAGCGCGAATGCGCGCACCTGATTAACCGCCAGGCGCCCTGCGGGGATGTGCCGGCCAGCCGTGCGCGGGTTACGGGCATCCATCTCCCGGTCCACCAGCCGGTTGAGCGCCATCGCCAGCGAGCGGGCACCCACCATGGCCAGCAGGATCCATGCCAGCACGCCGATGGGCGGCCATGCGTTCTGCGCCATCAGTGCACCGGCGAAGGCGAACGGAAGCGCGAACACCGTGTGTTGGAACCTGACGAGCCCGAGCAGCGCCGGGACGACCTGCGCCCCCGTGGCGCGGGGCGGGGCGGGCGTAGACGTGGACATCAGGGCGATCCTATGCCGTGGGGCCGGTAATGCCCGCATAGCGGGCGCTCTGGCCAGTGACGACGCCCCAGAACTGATCGCCGTGATCAAAGTGCCACCACTCCTCCACGTACGCAGTGAAGCCCTCGTCGTGCATCGCCCAGAAGAGCAGGCGGCGGTTGGCGCGCGCCGGCATGTCGATGTCTTCAAGCGCCGCGGCACCGGCCTCGGGCACAAATGCGTCAAAGCCCGTGCCCAGATCGAGCGGCACGCCATCGGCGTCGGCAAGCGTCAGATCCACGGCGGCACCCGTGAAGTGCGGTGGCGGTGCGTGGTGCTCGGGCCTCGGTGGCGTGACATAGGTGCGGGCCGCATCCTCCAACTGCGCGCGCGTGAAGGTGGGGTACTGCCCCGCCAGATCGCCGATGTAGGCCTCAAACAGGGCCGACTGGGTCTCGATACTGCGCCAGCCATCCCACACCAGCAACGTGAGGCCGTCCGGCAGCGACTGCGCCACGCGACCCAGGCGCTCGGCCACACCCTGGCGCAGCCAGCATCCGGGCAATGCACCGGGTAGGCCCCAGGCGAAGTACTGCGGGTCCTCAATGATGCGCCCGCCGATGTGCGCCACGGGCACGAGCGGCTCGTCAATGGGGTCGATCGGCACGTCCTGCCAACCGGCCGTGCGCTCAAGCCGGGGGATGGGACGGATCGCCCGGGGGTCGGATGTACTCACGACAGGCCCCACTCTGCGGCCTGAATGCACGGGCCGGGGTCGGCACCCTTCAGCACCGCAATCACCGGTGGCACACGCTCCGATGGCGGTGGCACCGTGGCCGGATCCTCCTCCGGGTGCACCGCGGCGCGCATGTCGGTGCGAAGCGGTCCGGGGTTCACGCGCACCACCCGCACATCGCGATCGGCCCACTCCGCGCGCAGGACATCGGCGGCCACGTCCAGCATCCCCTTAGTCAGTCCGTAGGCGCCTCGACCCGGCTTGGACGCAGCGCCCGACGTAATGATGACCACGCCCGCGCCGCTCGCGATGAGCGGCAGAAGGCCATGGATCAAGCGCAACTGGTGCGTGACGTTCACGGTGATCGCGGCCTCGATGTCGGCGGGTGCGATATCGGCGATGGGCCCCCTGGCGCCCAGAATGGCCGCGTTGAGCACCACCCCCTCCAGGCGGGGAACCAACGTGGTGATGGCATCGGTGAGTGCATCCACCGACGTGGCGTCGCCCAGATCGAGCGCGCAGCACTCCACGCCGCCGGCCCCGAGTGCGCGGCATGCCTCGGCAGTGGACGCCAGCCGACCGGTATCGGTGGCCGTGATGATCAGGTACGCGCCCTCCGCGGCGAGCGCACGGGCGATTGCCGCGCCGTAGCCGCGGGACGCGCCGGTCACGAGGACGCGCGCGCCGTCAAGGGTCGCGGCGTCCCCCGGCATTACGGCGCTGTCGCGCCCCCGTCGGCGGGAGTCGCGGGGCCCGAGCCCGCGGCGGGCGCCTTGCCCTCAACCGCAGGAGTGAGGGCACTCACGTCGCTGGTGGGCTTGGTACCGGCCGCAGTGGCCACGTATGCGGCCACGTTCACGGCGTCGGATCCAGTCACCAGGTTCTGCGGCATCGCCTGCGGGTAGCTGCCCGGAAGCGGTGCCTGTGGTGCCACTTCGATCCAACGCTTGACGACCCCGTAGAACTGCGTCTCCTTGAATCCCTGCTCGCGTGACGCACGGAAGGCGTCATCCAGGTTGGGGCCGACGTTGCCCTTGGTGCCGGCATCGGCCAGCGTGTGGCAGCCGCCGCAGGAGCTGACGAACTTCGTCTTGCCTGCAGCGGTATCGGCGGTGTCGAGGGCCGACTGTGCCCCGCCGCATCCCGTGAGGAATCCAGCGGTGCCGATAATCAGCAGGGCAGTCGAAGTGGCGATGAGGCGTGAGCGCACGGTGTCCCTAGATCACGTAGACGAGTAGGAAGAGGAGCACCCAGACGATGTCGACGAAGTGCCAGTAGTACGACCCGGCGGCCAGCGGGGTGTGCTGGGTGGCCGTGAAGTCGTTCTTGTAGGCACGACGAAGGCACATGCTGAGGATGATGAGGCCCACCGCCACATGCGCGCCATGGAAGCCGGTCAGGGTGTAGAAGGCGCCCGAGAACGCACGGTCCTGCGGCGTGAAGCCCAGGTGCGCGTACTCATTGAACTGAATGATGAGGAACGTGCCGCCCATCAGAATGGTCACCCACAGGCCGCGGATCAGACCCTTGCGGTCACCGGCCTTGAGGCACCTCTCACCCCACCACAGGGTAAATGACGACCCCACCAGAATGAGGGTGTTGATGCCGGTGAGCATCACCGGCAGCTCAAATGGCTCGCCATCCTGCTTCAGGGGCGGCCATACCTCATTGCTCACGCCATACCGGATGAAGAAGTAGGCGGTGAACAGGGAGGCGAACAGCATCACCTCTGAGCCGATGAAGAGCAGCATTCCGACAAGCTCGGCATTCAGGCCGTGCTTCTTGCCGTGGGTGTCCTGCCCGTGCGACGGGGCGGGTGCGTGACCGGTGGTCGTGGCCATTACTCGCTCCCCGCGGGGGCGCCGAGGTTCACGATTTCGACCGGCGTCTCCCCCGCGGCTGC
This sequence comes from Actinomycetota bacterium, assembly GCA_947475125.1. Classification (GTDB taxonomy): domain Bacteria; phylum Actinomycetota; class Thermoleophilia; order Miltoncostaeales; family Miltoncostaeaceae; genus SYFI01. The sequence goes on along the minus strand of CANJMX010000017.1, from coordinate 8,018 downwards.
GTTCGCTGCGCCTGCCAGCGCGGCAGCCTCGCCATTCACGCCCGCCACCAGGATCTGGGTGGGCGTGAAGGCGTCGATCGCAAGGGGCAGGGCGTCGGCGGGGCCGTCGTCCATGACCTCGCCCTGCACCTGCACGCCAACCGAGACGAGGGCATTGATGGTTGCGGTCATGCGCTCACCGGCCTGGCGGCGGATCTCGCTCGACTCGCTGCCCCAACGCGGCTGCGGCAGGTCGAGCGGGCAGATGATGGTGAATCGGGCCGGCTGCGCATCGAACCGCGCCATGACCACGGCGGCAAGTGCGTCGGCACCCACGGCATCGGTCGCCACGATCATCGTGAGTGGCAGGGCCGACGCGGCGGTCAGTGCCCGGGCGTCGTCACCCCTCACCACGATGTGGCTGGTGGCGATTCCGGAGCGCTTGCGAATTCGGTCCACGGCGTCCTGGCGCATCCACGCGCTGGATGCCGTTGGCAGCGTGGCGACCAGGATCTCGTACGGCTGACGCGACTTGCCCTCGTCGCCGGCCACCGTAATGACCTCGCCGTCGGCCACACGACCGGTGGCGGCGATGCCGAAGCCGGCGAGGATTGCCAGCGTGGTCGCAAGGCGGCGCTCGGCCACGGCACGATCGTCGTCACCCACTGGGACGAGGAACTCAAATGACCACAGGCCATCGGCATTGCGCGAACGGATTTCGTCGATGAGCCCTTGCGAGGTGAGGGTGTCGTTCGCCACAACCAGCACCGGATAGCGCGTGTCCTCGGTGAGTTCGCCGCCGAACTGCTCGGGAGCGAACACCACGGCGTGGCGCGCGTCTGGGATTCCGTACTGGTACGGGCCACCCACAACCTGCGGGATGACGTCGAAGTTGAACAGCGGTGGTGGCGAACTGACCATCCACTCCAGCGTGCGGCCGCGCCACGGGTTCCACGGGGCGGGATCGCCCTTCCGCAGCGAAATGACGACGTTGTAGAAGAAGATGATCGTGGCGATACCGAGCATGTACGAGCCGATGGTCTCGATGCCGTTGATCATCGCGAAGCGGGGGTCGTAGTCGGCCACGCGGCGTGGCATGCCCTGCAGCCCCTGCCAATGCATGGGCATGAACGTGATCTGCGTGCCGATGAAGGTGAGCCAGAAGTGCCACTGGCTCAGCCGCTCGTTCAGCATCTTGCCGGTCGCCTTGGGGAACCAGTAATAGATGCCGGCGAAGATCGTGTACACGCTGCCGCCGTACAGCACATAGTGCAGATGGGCGGTAATGAAGTAGGTGTCGGACAGCTGGATGTCGGCGGGCACGATGCCGTTGAACACGCCCGACAGGCCACCGATGAGGAAGGTGAACAGGAACCCCATCGCCCACAGCATGGGCGCCTTCATATGGATCTTCCCCCGCCAGAGAGTGGCCAGCCACGACCACATCTTCACCCCGGTGGGCACCGCGATGATGATCGTGGTGATCATCATCGGCACGCGCAGCCAGGCGGCCATACCCGACACAAACATGTGGTGGGCCCACACGCCGAATCCCAGCACCCCGATGGCCACCATCGAGAACGCCATGGCGCGATAGCCGAAGAGCGGTTTGCGGGCGAAGGTGGCGATGACCTCACTGATGATCCCGAAGCCCGGCAACAGCATGATGTACACCGCTGGATGGCTGTAGAACCAGAAAATATGTTGATACATGATCACGTCGCCGCCCTGATCGGGCACGAAGAAGTGTGTGCCCATCACACGGTCGAACATGGTGAGGAACTGCGAGCCGGCGATAAACGGCGTGGCGAACACCACGAGCACGCTGGTGACACCCGTGGCCCACGCGAGAATCGGCATGCGCCAGATGGTCATACCTGGCGCCCGCATGGTGATGATGGTCGCCAGGAAGTTGATTGCCGTGGCGATGGATGATGCGCCCGCGAACTGCACGCCCAGCTCGAAGAGTGTCTGTCCGGCAGTGCCCTGCGAGGCCAGCGGCGGGTAGGCGGTCCACGCGGCACCGAACATGCCGGTGAACGTGGATGCCAGGAACAGGAACCCGGACACGGGCAGGAACCAGAACGAGAGTGCGTTGAGGCGCGGGAACGCCATGTCCTTTGCGCCCAGCATGATGGGCAGCACGTAGTTGGCGATTCCACCGAACACCGGCACGGCGAACACGAAGATCATGAGCGTGGCATGCATGCTCAGCAGGCCGTTGTAGGCCTGGCCATCCACGATCTGCTGGCCCGGGGCCGCAAGCTCGGTGCGGATGAGCAGCGCCATGATGCCGCCACAGACCATGAAGAACAGGGTCATGGCCATGTACTGAATGCCAATGACCTTGTGGTCGGTGTTGATCCGGAAGTACTGCTTCCAGTTGCTCACACCGTGGAACGAGTGGTCCTCAGATGACACCGGGCGACCCTTGGCCCAAGTCAACCAGTAGTCAAAGCAGCCGATGCCGTAGAGGAACCCGAGCCCACCAAACAGCCCAGCGACCGTGGCCACGACGTTGCCCTGCCACAGCGGGTCGAGACCGAAGATGGCGCGCAGCATGAACACGAGCAGGAACGCGAACAGCACGCCGACAACCGCCGAGACGATGGCGCGGCGCCACCAGAAGGACACCGGGCGCGGATCCTCGTGGTGTACGTGTCCCGAAGGAGAATGTGCGGGTGCGTGCGTTGCCATGTGTGTGTGTTCGCTCGGTTCGGCTGAGGTCGGGGCTAGTTGATCGACATCACGTAGGCGGCGACGTCGGCCATGTCCGTGCCGGACACGATCCCGCCGGGCATGAGGCCCTTACCATTTGTGATCTGTGTCTTGACGCTGGCGAGGGTGAGGGGCAGGCCCGTGAGCTTCGGGCCCACGCCGCCGGCCTCGGTGCCGAGACCCGCGTGGCAGCCACCGCACTTGGCCTCAAAGACGGTCTTGCCAGCAGCGACGTCACCGGGGGCGTTCGCCGCCGTGGCAGCGGCATCGGCCTGAGCCGTTCCCTGAGCGACGTCGGCCTTGCTCTTGGTGAGCCAGGCCTGGAAGGCGGCGGGCGTGACGACCTCCACCTTGGAACGCATCACGCCGTGGCCCACACCACACAGCTCTGAGCACACCACGGGATAGGTACCCAGCGTGGTGGGGTTGATCCACAGCACGTGGTCGATGCCCGGAACGGCGTCGCCCTTGATGCCGAACTCGGGAACCCAGAAGGAGTGGATGACGTCGCGGGCACGTACGTGCAACTCCACCTGACGGCCCTGCGGAACCACGAGAACACCGGTCTGGATACCCGTGGCCGGGTAGCCGTAGCTCCACGCGAATTGCTGGGCGTAGACGTCGACCGTGAGAGCGTCGGCGGCGACCGCCTCGTTGCGCTCCAGCACGATATAGCCGTAGATCGCCACGATCACGAGGATGACCGAAGGAACCGTCGTCCACACGATCTCGAGTTTGGTGTTGCCATGAATTGGCGGGCCATCGCCCATATCGCCCTTGGGCGCGCGGAACTTCCACACCGAATAGATGATTACTGATGTGACGATGACGAAGAAGATCGCGCTCGACCAGAAGAGGAACCACAGGAGCGTGAAGGTGCGGCCAGCCTGCTCGCTGGTGGCGGGCGGCAGCCAATCGATCAGAAGGGCCTGCGCTGCCGTGAGTGCGGCGACGATGACACCGATGATGACCAGCGGAAGGATGTGCTTGCTCTTGTACACGGCGGGCACACTACTACCGGGTGGGGGGCGCGATGCCCCGGATCAGACGACGGAGCGCCCCGGGTTGGGGGGGCGCTTGTCCCTGATGCCCCCTTCGGTATTCCACGGATGCCTCAGCACATCACGTAGCGGGGGCGACACGCACCAATTTGGTGGCAGCCATCACGCCGCAGACGGCGAACAGAAGCCCTCCGATGATGAGCGGCGAGGAGATACCCACCACCTGAAAGAGCACGGTGGCGCCGATGGGTGCGATGAGCCGCGCGAGCCCCCCGGCAGATGCCAGAACGCCCAGAGTGCCCCCCTGCGCGGCATCGGGCGTTCGCTGGCTGATGATGGCCGAAATCGTGGGAAACACGAGGCCCGACCCGAGCGCCAGCAGAATGAGCACGGGGAACAGCGCCCAGACATTTGACACCAGCCCCATCAGGATGAGCGCGGCGGCGGTGAGCCAGAGACCGGTGCGCAGAATCGGCCACTCCCCCACGCGATCGGTGAGCCGGTGCACCAGCCCGCCCTGCACAATTGCGGCGAACACACCGATGAATACGAAGACGAGGCCGGTCTGGGCCAGGCCGAACCCGAATTGCCGGCTGCCGTACAGCGCGAAGACCGACTCCATTCCCACAAAGCCCAGGCTGCCGAGGAACGAGATCCAGATGAGCGGGCCAATGGCCCGGGATGTCACTGCGCTCCCCAGCGCGCTCCAACGCGACTCCGACGCGCCCACGCGGCTGCCACGCGGGCGGGTCTCGGGCAGGCGCTTCCACGCCAGGACGAAGTTGGCCAGTGCAGCCGCGGCCGCCACGATAAATGGTGCGCGCGGATCGATGAGCGCGAATAGCGCGCCGATACCCGGTCCGATGATGAACCCCAGACCGAAGGCCGCGCCGATCAGCCCCATCCCCCGCACGCGCTCTTTGTCGGTGGTGATATCGGCCACGTATGCCTGGGCGGCGGCGTACGACGCACCGGAGATGCCGTCGAGGATGCGGGCGAAGAACAGCATCCACAGGGCGCCCGCGAACCCGAACATGAGCCATGCCACCGATGAGCCGATAAGCGATCCGAGGATTACCGGGCGCCGGCCGTAGCGATCGGACACGCGCCCCCAGATGGGCGCGAAGATCAACTGCATCAGCGCATACGAGCCGGTGAGGATTCCGATCTGGATGACCGACGCCCCGAACTTCTCGGCGTACAGCGGCACCAGCGGGATGACGATGCCGAAGCCGATGAGGTCGATGAGTACCGTCGAGAAGACGATGCCCAGCGGGGTACCGAAGAATGCCAGTCCGCCGAAGCCGTGACGGCCACGGCTGCCGCTCATATTGCGGCGTCCACTGCGAGCGCGACGAACAGCAGCGTGAGATAGATGAGCGAGAAGTGAAAGGTGACAGCAGCCCAGTCCCGCCGGGTGTCGCCCCGTTCAAGGCACCAGGCCGCGTAGAGGAACATCAGGTTCAGCACCACGGCACTGATGAGATAGAGAAGGCCTGCAATCCCTGCGGCCACCGGCAGCAGCGTGACACCCGTCATGACCACGGTCCAAAGCAGCACCTGCACGCGGGTGGCCGGCTCGCCGTACACCACCGGCAACATCGGCACGCCGGCCTCGGAGTAGTCGCGCTTCAGCATCAGCGCAAGTGCCCAGAAGTGTGGCGGGGTCCAGAAGAAGACGATGGCAAACAGCAGCACGGCACCCAGCGAGATGTCGCCGGTGATGGCAGCCCAGCCCACCAGCGGCGGCACGGCCCCGGCAGCACCCCCGATGACGATGTTGTGGATCGTCGTGCGCTTGAGCCACAGCGTGTAGAGAAACACGTAGAGCACAACGCCAAGCAGCGACAGGCCGGCGGCAACCCACGTGGTACCGAATCCAAACACCAGCACGCTGGCAGTGACCAGCGTCAGCCCGAATGCCAGGGCCCAGCCGGCAGTGATGCGTCCCACGACGATGGGGCGGCGCTCTGTGCGGCCCATCACCGCGTCGATGTCGCGGTCGACGAACTGGTTGATGGTGTTGGCCCCGCCGGCAGACAGATAGCCGCCAATAAGGGCCCACAGGATCAGCCAGCCGCTCGGCACCCCGCGCTCGGCGATGAACATGGCGCACACCGTGGTGACAAGGAGCAGCGAGATGATGCGGGGCTTCGTCAGAGTGATGAGGTCGCGCAGAAGACCCGGTCGCCGTGCGGTTGCGTCGGCGGCAGTGGTCATGAGATCCCCCGCGCTGCAAAGACCACCAGCGCAACCGCGAGGGCCAAGGGCAGCAACAGCCACAGGGTCTCGGTGGTCTCAGTGGCTCCGCGCTTGAGCGGTGCGCGCATGCCCCACATGCTCTTGACGATCGCGACACCGCCCGCCGCGATGAGGACGGCGGCGATCACCAGCACGGTCCAGCGCACTCCTGATGAACTGACGCCACCGCCGGTACTGGCACTGGCGGAACCGGCGGTGATCAGAAGTGCGGCAAGGCCGGCGGCGGCCAGAGAAGGCACAGACGGTCGTGGCACGTGGGCGAGGATAGTGACTTCCGGGCGGCTCGCGGCTTGCAAGTCGTCCTCCGAGCGGGCACCGTGCCGGGAATGGCTGAGTGCGGCGACATCGTGGTGCTGGGAGGAGGCCCTGCGGGCCTCGCGGCGGCGCTTGCTGCGGCACGGGATGGGGCAACCGTCACCCTCATTGAGTCAGCCGGCCACGTGGGTGGGCTGTGCCGCACGCTCTCAGGGGATGGATGCCGCTTCGATCTGGGCGGCCACATCCCATTCATCCATGATGTCGCCCGCGTCGCGTGGGCCGAGCAACTGATGGATTCGCCCATGCGATGGATTGACCGCCCCGTGGCCCGGGTGCAGCACGGGCGCATTGTCCCCGGGCGCTACATCGACCAGATGCCACAGGCGCCCGACGACCGGGTACCTGACGACGGCACCGCGGCCGGCGAGTTGGGGTCGCGCATCGGCGCGGGATTCCGCGACCACGTCGTACGGCCGTACGTGGAGAAGGTGGATGGCTGGCCGCTGGAGGTCATCTCGGCAGATCGATCCCGCAAGCTGCGCGACGAGCAGCAGGCGCCAGAGGGCTTCTGGTACCCGGAGGGCGGCATCGGCGCGCTGATGGACGCCATGGCCGACGGCATTACCCGGCACGGGGGCGACGTGCGACTGGGAACCCCGGTGACCGCCCTTTCGCACGAGAATGGACGGGTCACCGGCATCACCGTGGGTGGCGACCATCCCGGCACACTCACCGCACCCAGCATTATCTGCGCCATCAACCCCGTCGCCCTGGTGGATGCCGCTAGCCCCCCGGCGCCCCATGGCCTGCTGGTGCCCATCACCATGCGCGCGGTCACGCTGGTGTACCTGGTGGCCGATCGCGAACAGCTCACTGACGAGGCGTGGATTCAGGTTGCCGACCGCCGCGTGCCGTTCAGCCGCATCGCTGAGTTCCGCCACTGGGATCCGGGTCTGGTGCCCGACGGTCGCACGGTGCTGTGCGCCGAGGTCTATGGCGACGCCACTGAGGACGACCCATGGTGGCCACTCGACGACGAGGCGCTGGCGCAAGCGGTGCGCGATTCGCTTGTCGACCCACTGGGGTGGGCCGACGACGCATCCGGGTTCCGCACGCTTACGGTCATCCGCATGCCACGGGCATACCCACTGGTGGAGGCCCACCGGGTGGACGAGGTAACCCGGGCCCCCCGGTGGCTGATGTCGCTTGAGGGCATCGAGCTGGCACGGGGCGGCACGGTGATGACCGCCATCGCAGCCGGCGAGGCAGCGGTGGCGGGCGTGACTGCGGGAGCAAGATGACCACCACTGCACGGGATGTCGCCACGCAGTTTGCATCCGTGGTGGGTCGCGACCACGTGCTGGCAGGCGACCTCGCCACCATGCTCTACGGCCGGGATGGGTCCATCCAGGACGACGGTGACTGCGGGCTCGTGGTGCTGCCCGCCAGCACTGAGGAGGTGGCCGGCTGCATGCGCGTGGCAGCGGCCGCCGGACTCGACGTGGTGCCGCGCGGGTCGGGCACAGGGCTCACCGGGGGTGCAGTGCCACTCGCCGGCTCGCTGGTGATCTCGCTCTCACGAATGAACCGCATTATCGAGATGGACGTACCCAATTCGTGCGCATGGGTGGAGCCGGGCGTGCTCAACCTCGATATCAGTACCGCGGTCGCCCACCTCGGGCTGTTCTACGCACCCGACCCGTCAAGTCAGCAGGCGTGCTCGATTGGCGGCAACGTGGGCACCAACGCGGGGGGCCCGCACTGCCTTGCGTATGGGGTGACCAACCAGCACGTGCTGGG
>CANJMX010000016.1 GCA_947475125.1 Actinomycetota bacterium | reverse complement strand
TGGGGCCGGGATGGTGCGACGAATACCGCAGCATTCCGCCCTGCCCCCCCGGGCGCAGCCCGTGGCATGCGGCATCGCGCCTTTTCGACGCGCCATCCCGGCCCCACCAGCGCCCTCCGGAAACACACCGGGACACGGGGTCCCCTCTGGTACCCTCCGCCGGCTTCCGAATGATTAAGGAATCAGCCTGTGACGACGAACGTCAAGCATCATGTTGCTGACCTGGGGCTTGCTGAGCTCGGGCGGCAGAAGATCGAATGGGCCGACCGGGACATGCCCGTGCTGGCCAACATCCGTGCGCGGTTCGAGAAGGAGCGCCCGCTTGAGGGGCTTCGCATCTCGGCCTGTCTTCACGTGACCACCGAGACGGCCAACCTGGCCCGCACGCTCAAGGCCGGCGGCGCCGACCTCATGCTTGTGGCGTCCAATCCGCTCTCGACGCAGGACGACACCGCAGCCGCGTTGGTGCAGGAGTACGGGATCTCGACCTACGCCATCAAGGGCGAGGACGACGAGACGTACTACTCGCACCTCACGGCCGCGATTGACCACGCCCCGCACATCACCATGGATGACGGCGCCGACGTCATCGGTGTGCTCCACGGCGACCGCAGGGAGATGCTTGACGGCATCATCGGCGGCACCGAGGAGACCACCACGGGCGTTATCCGCCTGAAGGCCCTGGAGGCCGAGGGCAAGCTCTCCTTCCCGGTGGTGGCAGTGAATGACGCCAACACCAAGCACATGTTCGACAACCGCTACGGCACCGGGCAGTCAACGCTCGACGGCCTGATGCGCGCGACCAACGTGCTCATCGCCGGTCGCAAGTGCGTGGTCGGTGGGTATGGCTGGTGTGGTCGCGGTCTTGCATCGCGCCTCAAGGGCATGGGTGCCCACGTCATCGTTATTGAGGTGGACCCGCTGGCTGCTCTTGAAGCCGTGATGGATGGCTTTGAGGTCCTCCCGGTCGCTGATGCGGCCAAGGAGGGTGACATCTTCATCACCGCCACTGGCAACATCCACGTTCTCCGTCGTGAGCACTTTGAGCACATGAAGGACGGGGCGATCATCGCCAACACGGGCCACTTCAACGTGGAGATCGACATCCCGGGCCTCGAAGAGCTGTCTGACGGCTCACGCGAGGTGCGTCCGTTCGTGCAGGAGTACATGCTGCGCAACGGCCGCAAGGTGTACCTGCTCGCCGAGGGCCGTCTGCTCAACCTGTCGGCAGCCGAGGGTCACCCGGCCGCAGTCATGGACATGAGCTTTGCCAACCAGGCCCTGGCCGCCGAGTACATGGCGCAGAACGCCGCCACCCTGGAGAACAAGGTCTACTCAGTCCCCGCCGATATCGACGCGGAGATTGCACGGCTGAAGCTGTACTCGATGGGCGTTGAGATCGACGCCCTCACCGAGGAGCAGGAGAAGTACCTGGCGTCCTGGGATCAGGGCACCTGAGCAGTACGCAGTCCGGAGCGGCCGCCGGGCGGGGAGACACCCCGCCTGGCCTGGCCCCGGAAGACATCCTCGCGCTGCGGGATGGCGCGGTGGTCATGCTTGATCAGACCCTCCTTCCCGGAGAGGTCACGCAGGTCACCTACACCGAGTGGCCGCAGGTTGTTGATGCCATCAGGACGATGGTCGTGCGCGGCGCCCCGGCCATTGGCGTGGCTGGCGCAATGGGCGTGGCCTTGGCGGCCAACCGCGCCGCGGCCGCAGGCGGATCACGCGCAGCGTTTGATGCCGAGATGGCCCGGGCGATCCCAGCCCTGCGCGAGGCCCGTCCGACCGCGGTGAACCTGGCCTGGGCGGTCGACCGCCTGGCGGGAATCGTTGCCGACCACGAGGGCACTCCGGCGCAGATCGCGAGCGAACTCGCGGCCGCCGCCCGTGGCATCCATGCCGATGAGGTTGACCGGTGCGTGGCGATGGGGCAGCACGCGCTGTCGCTCATCACCCGCGGGGCCCGCATTCTCACGCACTGCAATGCAGGGGCGCTCGCCACCGGGGGCTACGGCACGGCGCTCGGGGTCATCCGCGCCGCCTACGCAGCCGACCCCACGGTCACGGTGATCGTCGACGAGACCCGCCCATTGCTGCAGGGCTCACGCCTTACGGCCTGGGAGATGCAGCAGGAGCGCATTCCGTACACGCTCATCAGCGACAACATGGCGGCGGCGCTCATGGCAGAGGGTCGCGTCACCCATGTTGTTGTGGGGGCCGATCGAATCGCCGCCAATGGCGACGTGGTGAACAAGATCGGCACCTACGGCGTGGCCATCCTCGCCCGCGAGCATGGGATCCCATTCATCGTGGCTGCACCCACCTCCACACTCGATCTCTCAATGCCGAGCGCGGCGCAGATCCCGGTGGAGGAGCGCGACGCAGACGAGGTGCGCGGGCTTTCGTTGTTTGGTCGACATGCTTCGCCGGATGGTGCCCCGGTGGCCAACCCGGCATTTGACCGCACCCCCGCGCGGCTGGTGACTGCCATCGTCACCGAGCAGGGCGTGCACCGCCAGCCCTACGAGCGCTCGCTCGCGGCGGCATGGGCGGCCGCGGCCTCCTAGTCCTGTGGGTGTTCGGCCTCGCTGCGCGCCCGCTTGCCGAGCGCGTCGGTGAGGCGCGTGAGTACGGGGCTCACGTCGTGCCGCGGGATGATCGCCTCGATCACCCTGAGCTGTGATGCGTCCGCAAGAGCATCGTGCAGGGCCAGGTCGAAGGCATCCTCGGTATCCGCGCGCACGCCCACGCCAAAGCCCAGATACTGCGGAAGGGCCGCGTATTGCAATGCCGGAATGTCGTTGAACCCGCCGTCCAGCATGGGGCGCTCGGTGCCGTAGCCGTCGTTGTTCAACACGATGACCACGGGGTGGACCCCCCAGCGGGCGGTGGCGGCGATCTCCATGCCCGTCATCTGAAATGCGCCGTCACCCACGATGACCACCGGCCGGCGGTCGGGGCGTGCGAGCCCGGCACCGAGGGCTCCCGGCACCGCGAAGCCCAGTGAGGCGTAGAAGCCGGTGGCGATGAAGCCCGACTCCTCGGTGTCGAGCATGGTTGACCCGAACAGGGCATCGCCGGGGTCGGCGAGCACCGTCTGGCCAATTCCCAGGTGGTGGCGCATGGACGAGAAGGCCGATGCGATTCCGAGCGGTGCGCCAGGAGTGGGGGTGAAGGTGGCCTTCGGCTGGGGCGCCGGGTGGTCAACCGGTGATGACGACTCGGGGAACTCGGCCGTGAGCGCGTGCATGAGCTCACGAAGCCCCACGCCCGGGTATGAGCGCCGGTGCACGGTGAGCGCCTCCGGGTGGGCAAGAATTGACTGCGACTGCGACACGTTGACGGTGAACATCCCCGTGTTGAGGTCGGTGAGCCTGGCGCCCAGCACCAACACGCAGTCGCTCGACTCCACCCGCTCACGAACGGCGTCGGTGCTGAGGGCACCGGCATACACACCGATGTACCAGTCGTGGTACGAGCCCACTGCCGACTTGCCAAGAAGGCTCTCGGCCACGGGGAACCCGGTGGCGCGGGCCAGGGCATCCAGTTCGGCCTGCAGGCCGAGCCGGGCCACCTGGATACCCGCGATGATCACCGGTCGGCTGGCGGCGCGGATGACTGAGATGGCATCTGCCACTGCGTCGGCCACAAGGGCCGGGTCGGCGGGGCGTTCGGGCGCGATGACGGGGAGTGGGGGAGCCGGCATGTTCACGACGTCGCGCGGGATCTCGATGTACACGGGCTTCTGGCGACGTATCGCCGTGGCAATGGCCAGTGCGATGCGCTCTGGTGCCGACGCCGGGTCGTCGAGCTCCACCGTGAGGGCAGTGACCTGTTCCATGACCCGGCGCTGGGTGTCGAAGCCCTTTACGCGGTGGTGCAGCAGCGGGTCGTCAGCACGCTCGGCAATGCCGGGTGCCCCGCTCACCACGACGACCGGCGAACTCTCGGCCCATGCCTGCGCTGTGCTGTTCACCAGTTTGAGGCCGCCCACGCCCCACGTGACCATCACGCAGCCCAGGCCGCGCAGGCGGGCGTAGGCGTCGGCTGCGAAGCCAGCGCCCTGCTCGTCGAGCGTGCCGACGAACTGCATGCGTTCCTCAACCCGCTTGTTCAACTGCAGCGTGTAGTCACCGGGGATGCCGAAGACATGGTCCACGCCTGCCCCGAGGAGCGCATCAATCAGGCGGTCCCCGACCGTCGCGGGGTACGGGTCCACCACAGGGGCTACTTGAGGCGGTAGGTGATGCGTCCGCGCGTGAGGTCGTATGGGGAGACCTCAACCTTCACGCGATCGCCCGGGTTCACGCGGATGTAATTGCGCCGCATGCGACCGGCCAACTTCGCGAGCACCATGTGCCCGCCGTCCAGTTCGACGCGGAAGAACGTGTTGGGGAGGGCCTCGGTGATCTCTCCCTCAAACTCAATCGCCTGTTCCTTCTCGGTTGAAACGGTGGTGCTCCTGTGGGTCGACATCCGGGACCGCAAGTCCCGCTTTCCCCCCAACGGTAGCGCGGCGGAGGGGGATCGGCACCTGCGGGCTGTTGTCACGGGTATTCGCATGAGATGGCGCGAACGATGCGGGGGGCATGCGGGATACCACCGTCATGCTGCGGGCGTGTCGATTTCGCGACCTCTCGCCGCCTTGATGGAGCTCATTACGCCCGGTGCGTGCGCCATGTGCGGCATACCCGGACCCGTCGCCTGCGCACCATGCCTCAGTGGGCTGCCGCGACTCATGGGGGCGGGGTGCCGGCGCTGTGGCCACCCGTGGCCGCAGGAGGTGGCGACGTGCCCGCAGTGCCCTCCCGCCGTGGCCTGGGCGCGCCAGGCGCTGGAATATGACCACTCGGTCGCCCGGCTGATGTCGGCGCTCAAGGACTCGCGCCGGCGGGCTCTGGTGGCGCCCATCGTTGCACTGATGGATGAGGTGCTTGACCGCCCGCCCGATGGTGCGGTGTTCGTGCCCGTGCCACTGACGCGCGCCCGCCTTGCGGAGAGAGGGTTCAACCAGGCCTCGCTGCTGGCAGCGGCGCTCGGCAACGCGTGGGATACCCCGGTCGCCCATGCACTGGTGCGCGCCGACGACGGGAGGCATCAGCGCGGCGCGTCGCGGTCGGCCCGGGCCGGCCAGGTGGCGGGGGCCTTCGCAGCCGTGGGTACGGCCCCCCACCATGCAGTGATCGTGGACGACGTCCTCACCACTGGTGCCACCCTCACGGCTGCCGCTCGGGCGCTGCGGATGGCGGGATGCGCACGGGTGGGTGCGGTTACAACCGCTCGGGTCGTGGCTGGCGGGCGGGGGGCTAGAATCGGTTAACGGAGATCGACGTCCAGGAGAGTGCGGCATGGACCTTCATGTCAGGGGAAGGAACGTCCCGGTCACCGACGCGCTTGAGGCGCATGCGGAGAAGCGCATGCACAAGCTTGAGCGCGTCCTCGGGTCGGCGGCAGATTCCGTCGAAGTTGAGCTGGAGCTCTCGGTTGAGCACAACCCGAGTATCGAGCGCAGCCAGATCGCCGAGGTGACCGTGCGCGGGAAAGGCCCGGTCATGCGGGTGCGTGAGGCCGATTCCGACATGTACGCGGCCATCGACCTGGCGGCGCATCGCATTGAGCGTCAGGTTCAGCGCCTGCGGGAGCGGCGCAAGGACCATCACGGCCCGGGCATCGAGGCCATCGCGTCCACACCCGCCGAGCTGGCGGCCCTGGAGCGGGCCGGGCTGGAGGCCACTGGGGCGATTGAGAAGCCGCCGCCCATTCGCATCGTGCGCAGCAAGCGGTTTGACATGCCATCGCTCACGCCCGAGGAAGCCGCGGTGCGCCTTGAGTTGATCGACCACGCCTTCTTTGTGTTTCGCAATGAGACCAGCGGTGACGTGGGCGTGATCTACCGCCGCCGTGACGGCGACTTCGGCCTTATCGAAGGGGCCTGACTCGACCCCCCGCGTACTCAGGTGGACCATCGGGGTGCTCGTCGCGACATTGGTCGTGGCGGGCACTGCCGTGGCTGCCGACCCGGCACTGGTGAGCGAACTCACCGGGCAGGTGCCCAACCCGTCGGTGGCCACTGTGGGGCAGCCCGCCACGGCGTCGTCCGATGGCGGCGACGAGGTGGCCAACACCTCGCTGCCCACTGATGCCCCGGGGCTCCCCGGGCTGAAGGCCGCGCTTGCTGCACAGGGTGCTCAGGCCACCGTGGCCGTGCGGCGGGGTGTGAACGACGGCGGGGTGACCACCTCATTTGCCACGGCGTTCCCATCCGCCGCCGCCGCGCGCGCCTCCGAGCGCCGCGTCGTCGACGCCGTGCTGACGATTCCGGGTGCCACGACGGGGCTCAATGCCGAACTTGAGACATCGCCGGGTGGCCGTGTGGTCATCGCCGTGCAGCCCGATGGGGTGCTGCGGATCGTCGCCATCGCCGCCCGGGGCACGCGACTGGTTGGCACGGTCACCACCAAGCCGGGTGCGCCCGCACCGGATCTCACTCCATATGTGGTGGGTATCGACCAATCGGTGGCGCTCATTCCCCCGGTTGAGGGGGCCACGACGGTTGAGATCGGCGTAAGCGACGCGATGCGCCTGGCGATTCGCGCGTCGTGGGCCGCCGGCGGTCGCACCGGCGAGGAGATCGCCGGCAGCATGCTCGCCGCCCAGGTGGATGGCGTCACGTGGGTGATGGCCGACATGGGTACCGCGGGGGCGCCCGATGTGCGGTTGTTCCGTGCGCTGTCGGGCACCACGTACCAGCTGATGGGGCAGGTGGCGTTTACCGGCACATGCCCCGCCATCCCCATTGCGCTTCGCGAGACCTGGGGCTACGCCGGTGACTGTGCCCCCGACGATGCCGGGCAGCCGCTTCCGGGAACCGAGCCGCTCACCCCGGGCGTGCTGCCCGAGCCGGTGCAGGGAAATGGGCAGTGGATCTGGATGATGAGCAGGTCCGGCAGCATCGCGTCAATCATCGCCCGCGCGCAGAAGAGCGGCATCCGCACGCTGTACATCAAGTCGGGTGACGGCCGCTCGTACTGGACGCAGTTCGATCGTGCCGTGGGGCCGCTGAAGGCCGCTGGCCTGCGGGTGTGTGCGTGGCAGTACATCGTGCTGCGCCGCCCCGAGGCCGAGGCCGCCATTGCCGCACGCGCCGTGCGGGCGGGTGCCGACTGCTTCGTGATCGACGCCGAGACCGAACTCGAGCGCTACCGGGATCGCTACCGCCGCGTGCAGCGGTACATGCGCGCGCTGCGTGCTCAGGTGGGCCCCACATATCCCATCGGTATGACGTCGTTCCCGTATGTGGATCTGCATGGGGCCTTCCCGTACACGGCGTTCTTCACTGGCCCCGACGCCGCCAACTTCAACATGCCGCAGGTGTACTGGAAGGCCTTCCGCGTTCCGGCCGCCAAGGCCGTGGATCGCACCGTGCGCTGGAACCGCATCTTCGGCGTGCCCATCGCGCTGCTTGGCAGCACCTACATGCGTGAGACGCAGGCGCAGATCAGGTCATTCCGTTGCGCCGCACAGACTGCGGGGCTGCAGGGTGTGAGCTGGTGGGACTGGCAGGAGACCACGTCGCGGCAGTGGCCAGCGCTCGGCAGCACCCTGACGTGCCGCACGGTTGCATCGGTGCCCACCACGTCGAAATACCCGGCGCTCGGTATGCGCAGCAGGGGTGACGCCGTGCGGCGCTTCCAGCAGTTGCTGCTTGCCGCCGGAGTGCCCGTTCCTGTTGATGGGACATTCGGCGCACTCACGGCGGTGGCCCTCAGCAGCTACCGCACGGCACGTGGCCTGGCGCAGTCGCCAGCGACCGACGACGGCACATGGGCCGACCTGCTGGCACGCACGGGGGCGCAGGCGACCGCGATGCACCGGTAGGTGCAGGTGCGGTTGGTACCATCGGGGCCGATTCGGGGTATGGGCACACCGCCTGTACTCCCAGCACACGGCCCATCGGACACGCCTGTATGAGTACCGAGATCCTGAACAAGGTCCTTCGCTTCGGCGAGGGGCGCAGCATGAAGCAGCGAGTGGCGCGCGTGGAGCGCATCAACGCGCTCGAGCCCGCGATGCAGGATCTCTCTGATGACGCCATTCGTGAGCGTGCCGTCGACATCCGCGCGCGCCTGGCCGATGGCACCGAGATCGACGAGGTGCTCGACGAGACCTTCGCGCTGGTGCGCGAGGCGTCGTGGCGCAGCCTGGGTATGCGCCCGTACGACGTGCAGCTGATCGGCGCCATGGTGCTGAACGAGGGCCAGATCGCGGAGATGCGCACCGGTGAGGGCAAGACCCTCGCCGCCGTGCCAGCCGTGGTGCTGAACGCCCTCACCGGCCACGGCGTGCACCTGGTGACGGTCAACGATTACCTGGCATCGCGCGACGCCAACTGGATGCGACCCGTCTATGAGGCCCTTGGCCTGACGGTGGGTGTGATCGGTTCGATGATGCCCGAGGAAGATCGCCGCACCGCGTACGCCGCGGACATCACGTACGGCACCAACTCTGAGTTCGGGTTCGACTACCTGCGCGACAACATGGCCGTGCGCCTCGACGACTGCGTGCAGCGTGGCCACACGTTCTGCATCGTGGATGAGGTCGACTCCATCCTTATCGACGAGGCCCGCACGCCGCTCATCATCTCGGGTGTCCCCGAGGCCGCGGCAGATACCTACTACCGCTTCGCCCGCATCGTGCCCACGCTCAAGCGCGACAGTGACTACGAGGTGGATGAGAAGAGCAAGACCGTCGCCCCGCTCGAGACGGGCGTGGAGAAGGTGGAGCGCGCCCTGGGCATCGACCACCTGTACCTCGACGTGCACGGCCAGCTGGTGAACCACTTCATCCAGGCGCTCAAGGCCGAGTCGCTCTTTCGCAAGGACAAGGAGTACATCGTGCGCGACGGCGAGGTGCTCATCGTTGATGAGTTCACCGGTCGCGTGCTGGAAGGGCGCCGCTACTCGGAGGGCCTGCACCAGGCCATCGAGGCGAAGGAGGGGCTCAAGATCCGCGAGGAGAACCAGACACTCGCGACGATCACCCTTCAGAACTACTTCCGCATGTACGACAAGCTCTCGGGCATGACCGGAACGGCCTCCACCGAGGCCAACGAGTTCAACAAGATCTACGAGACCGAGGTCGTGAGCATCCCCACGCACCGCCCCATGGTGCGCAACGACGAGAACGACTTCATCTTCAAGACCAAGGACTCCAAGTTCCGCGCGGTCATCGAGGACATCGCCGATGCCCATGACCGCGGCCAGCCGGTGCTGGTGGGAACAATCAGCGTGGCGGTCTCGGAGATGCTGTCGGGGATGATGGAGCGCCGCGGTATCCCGCACAGCGTGTTGAACGCCAAGCAGCACGATCAGGAGGCCGAGGTCATTGCGCGCGCAGGTGAGCGCGGTGCCGTGACCATCGCCACCAACATGGCCGGGCGTGGCGTGGACATCAAGCTGGGCGATGGGGTGGAGGAGCTCGGCGGGCTGTACGTCATCGGCACCGAGCGCCACGAGAGCCGCCGAATTGACAACCAGCTGCGCGGACGCTCAGGGCGTCAGGGCGACCCGGGAATGACCCGGTTCTTCCTGTCGGCCGAGGATGACCTCATCCGTATCTTCTCGGGCGACCGCATGTACAAGATCCTCGATCGCCTGGGCCCCGGCGATGACATGCCGCTCGACTCCAAGATGCTCACCAGGACGGTCGAAGGCGCCCAGAAGAAGGTGGAGGAATACAACTTCAACATCCGCAAGCGGGTGCTGGAGTACGACGACGTGCTCAACAAGCAGCGCGAGGTCGTATACGCCGAGCGCCGCCAGGTGCTGGAGGGGCACGACCTCTCCGATCAGGCGCGCGACTGGATTGCCGAGACGCTCGTGGAGACCGTCGACCGTTTTGACGACGACGATGCCTCGCCGGCCGACTGGGATCTGGACGGTCTGGTCAGTGAGCTGGGTCAGCTGTACCCGGTGTCATTTACCGCGGATGACATGCGCCACGATGAGCTGTCGCGCGAAGAGATTCTCGATCGCTTCGAGGACGACGCGATGGAGCAGTACGACAAGCGCGAGGCCGAGCTCGGCGCAGAGCTGGTGCGCGATCTCGAGCGCTGGGTGCTGCTGCAGCTGGTCGACGTGGACTGGCGCGAGCACCTGCTCAACATGGACTACCTGCGCGAGGGAATCCACCTGCGCGCGCTGGGCCAGAAGGACCCGCTCTCGGAGTACCGCCTCGAGGGCCACCAGATGTTCGACGAGATGATGGACAACGTCAGCCGTGAGTTCGTGCGCTACATGTACCACGTGGAGATGGAGGCACCGCCGGAGCCGGTGGAGGCCCCCTCGCTGGACGCCGTCACCTACACCTCGCAGGATGAGCCGGTGCAGGGATTCGCTGGCCTCACCGCTGGCGCCGAGGAGTCTCCCGACGAGGTCGCACTCGAAGCAACGGAACCGGATCACTACGCCGTAGATGACGCGGTACAGCCGCCGCTGCCCAAGGTGGTCGAGACCGTGGTGCTCGACGACGAGGACCGCATCGGGCGCAACGACCCCTGTCCGTGCGGATCGGGCAAGAAGTACAAGAAGTGCTGCGGCGCCTAGGGCGCTGGCGCGGATGAGCGAGGAGCAACGACAGCCCAGCGGGCCCGATCCTGATGCCCTGGCCCAGCAGGCCGGGCGTCTGGCTGAGCGCGTGGCCCTGCTTGGTGAATACCTCGACCCGACCGTGCTCGAGACGCGTGTGGCCGAGCTCGAGGTGGAGATGGGTGCGGGCGACTTCTGGGACGATCAGGCACGCGCCGCCAAGGTCTCCGCCGAGCACGCACGCCTCAGCGGTCGCCTGACGGAGTACCACGCACTCGCTGGCGACGTCGCCGATCTGGGCGAGCTGGCGGCGATGGCCCGCGAGGAGGAGCGCGCGGGATCGCTCACATCCGAGTTCGTGACCGAGGTGGTCGATGGCCTCGACCGCGCCGAGCGCCGTCTGTTCGTGCTTGAGGAGTCGCGCCTGTTCGGCGGCGAGCACGATGCCGGCGACGCCGTGGTCACCATCCAGTCGGGTGAGGGCGGCACCGATGCCCAGGACTGGGCCGAGATGCTGCTGCGCATGTATCTGCGATGGGCCGAGACCCGCGGCATGACCGCAACCGTGCAGGACCGCCTTGATGGCGGGGAGGCGGGGATCAAGAGCGCCACCTTCACGCTTACCGGCACCAATGCCTACGGGCTGATGTCGGCCGAGCGCGGCGTGCACCGCTTGGTTCGTCTCTCGCCGTTCGACTCGGCAAACCGCCGTCAGACATCGTTCGCGGCCGTTCAGGTGGCGCCGCTGGTGACAGACGAGGCGGTGATCGAGATCGACGACAAGGATCTGCGCATCGATACCTACCGTGCGTCGGGTGCCGGTGGCCAGCACGTCAACAAGACCGACTCCGCAGTGCGCATCACCCATCTGCCCTCGGGCGTGGTGGTGCAGTGCCAGAACGAGCGCAGTCAGACGCAGAACCGCGCCACCGCCATGAGCATGCTCAGGTCACGTCTCGTGGAGCTCGAGCTTCAGCGTCGCGAGGAGGAGTCGGCCCGCGAGCGCGGCGAGAGCATGACCATCGGCTTCGGCAGCCAGATTCGCTCGTACGTCATCCACCCGTACGCGATGGTGAAGGACCTGCGCACGGGCCACGAGACCGGGAATACCCAGGCGGTGTTCGACGGAGCCCTCGACCCATTTATGCGGGCCGAGCTGGAGCGCCGAGCCAAGGGCTTGGCAGTGGTGGGCGAGGACTAGATCCGGCCCGGGCCCCCGGGCCCAGAGAGTCAACGTCGCATCGCGGGTCCCATGGTGGCAACACGAGCGTTCCCCGACCCCTTTGACACCGTCTTGTCACGGCGACTGACCCCACCCGGGGTCTGACCCCAGCCCCAACCACTTTTGTCACGGCGACTGACCCCACCCGGGGTCTGACCCCAGGCGCGCCCCCAATACGCGAGCCCAGCGCACCAATCGCCCCAGCCAGATGGGCGATAGACCACCTGTGACCGTTTTGACACGGCGACTGACCCCACCCGGGGTCTGACCCCAATTGCGCCCCGAATGCACGAGCCAGATGGCCCCGAGACGCGCCGTGTCGTTTTGACACAGCGACTGACCCCACCCGGGGTCTGACCCCGCCCGGGGACTGACCCCGGGTGGGGACTGACCCCGTTGTGGGGGGGCTGCCGAAGTGCCGAAATAGCGGGGTTCGGGGAATTCTTACGACCGGGTGCCCCGGAACAGTCGGTGGCCTGGCGGCGCCCTGACCCGACTACTCGTGTGCATGGCCCCTCCTGCTCGTAAGGGCGATTGCAGTTCAGGGCAGGGGCACGCGCTGCGGCGGCGAAAGCCAAGGGCCGTAGCGGATCCGACCCCGAGATGGAGGGAGCAGCGCCTCCCATGGCACGAATCGACGACGACATTCACCACGCGGACAGCACTCAGCGGGCATTTACGCTGGTGGAGGTACGACCTGAGCCGGTGCCGGCCGACCTCGCCGTGGTCACCCCACCCTCGAGCGAGAAGCGACGCCGCGGCGACGTGTTCCGCCCGGGCCCAGGACCAATGGTGCAGTTTCAGGGTGTGATCAAGCGCTACGACGGTGACGTGCGGGGGCTCGACGGCGTGTCGGTGTCCATCGCCGCAGGCGAGTTCGTCTTTCTGGTGGGCCAGTCCGGATCCGGCAAGTCCACCTTCATCCGCCTGTGCATCCGCGAGCTGCGGGCCACGTCGGGGCACGTGATCATCGGCGGTCGCGACCTGGGTGAGCTCAGGCGCAGCAAGGTTCCGTATCTGCGCCGCGCCATTGGCTGCGTATTTCAGGACTTCCGCCTGCTGCCCGACCGCACGGCCTCCGAGAATGTGGCGTACGCGCTTCAGGTGACCGGGCACTCGCGGCAAGAGGTGAACCGCCGGGTTCCCGAGATCCTCGCCCTGGTGGGGCTCGACGGTAAGGGCGACCGCCTGCCGCGCGAACTCTCGGGTGGCGAGCAGCAGCGGGTGTCCATTGCCCGCGCGCTGGTAAACCAGCCGCGCCTCCTCATCGCCGACGAGCCCACGGGCAACCTCGACCCCGACACCTCGCAGGGCATCATGGATCTGCTCACCCGGATCAACCGCACGGGTACCACTGTGCTTGTGGCCACGCATGACCGCGACACGGTGGACCGCATGCAGCAGCGTGTGATCGCACTCCACAAGGGGCGCATCGTGCGCGACGCGGAGGGCGGCTACAACGAGGACCCGGGCGACACGGGGGAGATCGCATGAGGCTTGGCATGTTCTTCCGCGAGGCGCTTCGCAGTATCCGCGCCAACGCCGCTATCTCGGTGGCCGCCACGGTCACGGCCCTCATCGCCGTGTTCATCCTGGGTGCCTTCATCCCATCGTTTATGTACGTGCGCTCCGCCGTGAGCGCCCAGACCTCGAAGGTCGACGTTGACGTGTACATCTCCGACACCGCGTCGGTGAAGCAGGTCAACGCGCTGCGCGACAAGATCGGCACGCTCAAGACCGACGGCCAGGTTGCGGAGTTCACCTACGTGTCGAAGGACGACGCCCTGCGCCTCATGCGTGAGCGCCTGCGCGACCCGTCTGTGCTCGACCAGCTGCCGAGCAACCCGCTGCCGGCCAAGTTCAACATCCAGCCCACCGACCCGGCCAATGCCAACGCCATCGTTGCGGCGGTGAAGGACGATGCGGCGCTCGACCCAACCGAGGGCATCGTCTATCCGCAGACCACTGCCGACAGGCTGCTCACGGCAGCCAAGTTCGTGCAGTGGGCCGGATTCGCGCTCATCGGCATCCTCCTGGTGGCTGCAGTCCTGCTGATCGGCAACACCATCAGACTCTCCATCTTCGCCAGACGGCGTGAGGTGGAGGTGATGCGCCTTGTCGGCGCCACCAACTGGTTCATCCGATGGCCCTTCATGATTGAGGGAGTCATCTGCGGGCTCGTGGGGGCCGTGGTGGCCGTGGCCATGCTGTGGGGGATCAAGGTGGGAGTGGTGGATGCCTGGGCATCCGGTGCCGACACCGCGCTCACCAAGAGCGGATCCACCGCTGGGGCAATCGCCTTCCCGCTCCTCACCGTGGTACTGGTGGGAGCCGGCGCCCTGCTCGGCGCCGTGGGCAGCGGCATTACGCTGCGCCGCTTCCTGCGTATCTGATCGGCGCGTGCGGCGGCGCCTGCGGGCGCCGCCGCCCCGCGACCGGCCGGACCGCGGGCACCCGGCCCCCGGCCTAGGATTCGCCCCGTGTCAGCACCTCACCAGCCCCCGCGCCGCAGCGCCGCGTACGTCGTTGCCGTCGTGGTGATTGCTGTCGTGATCTTCGTGTTCGGGGTGGTCGTGGGCGGGCATCCCCGGCAGTCCGGGCTTGACCAACTGCCATCCGGCGCCCGCAGCCTGCTGGTGGGTGGCTCCACGGGTTCGCTCCCCGATCAGGTGCTCAACGTGCTTGCCGATCGCTACCGGGGAGAGGTGGACCGCAGCAAGCTCGAGCGCGTCGGAGCCGCCGCCATCGCCGCGTCGCTGGGCAATCGCTGGACCCAGTACTTCACGCCCGATCAATACCGCGACCTCATGCGGGCCTCAGAGGGCACCTATATCGGCATCGGCATCCGGGTGAAGCCGGCCAAGACCGGAGTGGCCATCCGCGAGGTGTTCCCCGGCAGCCCCGCTGACACCGCGGGTTTGGTGAAGGGTGACGTCATCACCTCGGTCGGTGGCATCCCGGTGGCCCGGCGCGGGCAGGCGAGGAGTGTTCTGGCCATTGGCGGCAAGCCCGGCACCGTGGTGACCCTTGGTGTCACAGCCACCGACGGGGTAAAGCGCACCGTGAAGGTGACCCGCGGCGACGTGACGGTGCCGCTCGTCGAGGGCAAGCTGGTGACCGCTCCCGGCGGCTGCAAGGTCGCAGTGGTTGCACTTGACCGGTTCGATCAGGGTGCGGGGGAGGCGGTTGCCGACAAGGTGAAGGCACTTCGTGACAAGGGCGCCACCGCGGTCATCCTCGATCTGCGTGGCGACCCGGGCGGGCTTGTGGACGAGGCAGTGGCAGTTGCGGGCGACTTCCTGAAGCCCGGCGACGTTGTGGTGTCCACCAAGGGTCGTACCTCGCCCGAGGAGGTACTGAAGGCCGATGGCGATCCCATTCCGGCCAGCATCCCCGTAACCGTGCTGGTGGATCGCAACAGTGCCAGCGCGTCGGAGATCGTGACCGGGGCCCTCAAGGATCACGGCCGCGCACTCGTGGTGGGCACGCCCACCTTCGGCAAGTCGGAGGTGCAGGTGACCGTCCCCACCACCGACGGCGGCGCGGTAAAGGTGACGGTGGCCGGCTACCTCACCCCCAAGGGGACCGACATCGGCAAGAAGGGCGTGCAGCCAGACGTCCGTGCCGTTGATGATCCCCGCACAGGCGCCGACGAGGCGCTTTCGGTGGCACTCGCGCACGCCTGCACCGGTAAGGCATAGCCCGTGGCCCGCGGCCGCACCGGAGCGACGTTTGTGGCCGAACTGGTGCCGCATGGCCGCGGCATGGCGCTGCGCCCGGCATTCGAGGCCGGGCCGGAGGTTGCGCTCCTCAAAGCGCGTCGCAAGGACGCCCGCATGGGCGATCTTGTGACC
This sequence comes from Actinomycetota bacterium, assembly GCA_947475125.1. Classification (GTDB taxonomy): domain Bacteria; phylum Actinomycetota; class Thermoleophilia; order Miltoncostaeales; family Miltoncostaeaceae; genus SYFI01. Next base: position 1,806 of record CANJMX010000016.1, on the reverse strand, counting down.
GCGCGCCTCAAGGGGGGTGGGGCCGAGGTGATGGCCATTCATGGCCCGTCCCGTCTGCCCGGGGCAGCGATCAGGGCACTGGTGGCACATGAGGATCTGGGCCACGGGTTTGGCGCCAAGGTGCGCGACGAGGCCGACCAGGCCGCCCGTGGTGCCGAGACGATGGAGCCGGACCGCCGCGACATGCGCGACCAGCGGGTCATCACCATCGACCCGGAGGGTGCCAAGGACCACGACGATGCCATCGCAGTGGCACGCGATGGCGAGGGAATCCGCCTGTGGGTACACATCGCCGATGTGAGCAGCTTCGTGCGAGCGGGCGGCGCCGTTGACCACGAGGCCGAACGCCGCGCGTGCAGCACCTACCTGCCCGGCACGGTTGACCCCATGCTCCCCGAGCGGCTCTCAAACGATGTGTGCTCACTGCGCCCCGGTGTGGATCGAAAGGCGCTCACGGCCGAGATGCTGGTGATGCCCGATGGCAGCGTTACCGGTGAGGCCTTCCAGCGCTCGCTCATCAAGTCGGACCGCAGGCTCACCTATCCCGAGGTTGACGCCCTGCTGGAGGGCAGGGGCGACCTGGGTGACCGGGTGATGGAGGATGACGTCCGGCTGGCCATGGATCTCGCCCGTTCGCTGCGTGCTCGCAGGATGCGCCGCGGAGCGCTCGACGTCGCCACCACCGAGCCGCGGTTTCACTTTGAGGAGGGTCGGATCGCCTCGGTCGAGGTGGAGCGCCAGACCGATGCCCATTCGCTCATCGAGGAGTGCATGATCGCCGCAAATGAGGCGGTGGCCCGCTTCCTGATCGACCGCAAGGTGCCCACCATCTTCCGCGTGCACGGTGACCCCGAGCAGATGGCCATCGAAGAACTGTGGACCCGTCTTGAGGTGCTCGGTATTCCGGTGCCGCCACTGGCCGAGGGAATGCTCACCGCCGACCAGCGTCGCGAGGCCGCGGGTGTGGCCGCCCATGCAACCCGCCTGTACGTCGAGCGCACGGGCAAGGGCGGACGGTCGCTTCCCTACATGGTGCTTCGCTCACTGCAGCGAGCCGTGTATCGCCCGGATGCCACGAGTCACTCCGGGCTCGCAAGCGCGGCGTATCTGCACTTCACATCACCCATCCGCCGCTACCCCGATCTGGTGGTGCACCGGGCGCTGGTCTATGCACTTGGGCTGGGGGAAGCCGCTCCCGATGCGGTAATGCTGCCCGAGGTATCGCGCGACTCCTCCGAGCGCGAGCGCGCGGCCACGGATCTTGAACGCCGTGCCGACCGAATGTGCCTGGCCTACCTCCTGGCCGATGAGATGCGTGGCGACGAGCAGTGGGACCGCCCCCGCGATGGCGAGGTCACGGGCATCGGGCAGTCGGGGCTATTCATCTCATTTGGCGAGGCGTACGACGGCTTCATGCCCTTTCGGCGCATGCCCGACGACCACTGGGTGCCCGAGCCCGACGGCGTGCAGGCCATAGGCAACGAGACCGGCAAGCGCATCCGCCTGGGTGACTCGGTGCAGGTGCGCGTGCACGACATCGAGCCGCTTCGGGGGCGCGTCACGCTTGAGCCCGCCGATCGCCCGGGGCCGCGCACCATCCGCGACCCAGAGCAGCGAGATCGCGATCGCGGGTCGCGCCGCGGCCGCCGCGCGCCGCGGGGCCGATAGGATCGGCGCGATGGGCAAGAAGGCAACCACGAAGGGCGGGTCCACCCCGCCGACACGTCGCGACATCGCGCAGAACCGCAAGGCGCTGCACGAGTACGAGATCCTCGACCGCTACGAGGCGGGAATCTCACTCGCCGG
>CANJMX010000015.1 GCA_947475125.1 Actinomycetota bacterium | reverse complement strand
GAGCTGGTAGATCTCGAGCGGCGCGCGCTGGCACAGGATCTCGATGGCGTCCTGGTCGCCGATGTAGTCGGCGCCCTTGACGGTGTCGAATGTGTGGTTGTCGGTGCTGTCCTCAGTCTCGTTGCCGAGGGCGGCATTGATTCCGCCCTGTGCGGCGCCCGAGTGACTCCGGACGGGATGCAGTTTGGTCACGAGGGCGACGTCGACGCCAGCCTCGTGAGCGGCAATCGCCGCCCGCATTCCCGCAAGCCCGGCACCGACCACGACGACGTCGTGTGTGCGCACTGTTCCCGTACCTCCGGTTGGTTGAGAGGGTTCCCGCTAACAGGGCAGGCTAGCGCAGCAACGGCGTGGGGTACCCGGGGAAACGCCCCTCATTACGGGTCAATCGGCCCCTCTCTGCAGGGTCTCCTGACTGTGGTGCGCTATGGGGAGTAGCGGCGCGCCCCGGCGTACTGCGACGCGTAGTACCCGGTGGTGATGTCAACCACCTTCACCACATCGCCCGTTTGAGGCGCATGCAGCATCTTGCCACCGCCGATGTAGAGGCCCATGTGGTGGATGTAACCGGACGAATCGGCGAAGAACACGGCGTCCCCCGGCTGCAACTGGCTCTGCGGCACGTAGGTGCCCACCCGTGCCTGGTCCTCGGCAACGCGCGGCAGGTTCACTCCCTGCTGGCCGAAGGCGTAGTAGAGGAGCCCTGAGCAGTCGAAGCCGCCCGGCTTGGCCCCGCCCCACACATATGGCGTGCCCTGGAAGGTCATGGCCAGCGCCACCGCTGCTGCGGTGGCGCCCGCCCTGGCGCCCCGCACGGTGGTGGCCGGTGCCGATGCCACCTGGTCTGGCTTGCCCGGGTCGGGCGTGAAGATGGTGATGTCACCGCCCACCACCGGGAACGACGCCTCAAACGGCTGCTTGGCCATAACGACGGTCCACCGCGGACTGCCATCAATGGCCATGTTGGTCTGACCCCGCTCCCCATCCAGCCCGAGGTACAGCGGGTCGTCAGAGGTGGCGTTGAACACGGCCTTCGTGCTGGCAGCCCGGGCGGTGAGTGCGCTCGATCTGGCCGCGACGGCACCCACCACGAGGGCATTCGGCGTGGCGTCGCCCCACTCGGGCGGCATGTTGCCGGGCAGCACGCCCCGGATGTAGCTCTCGGTGGACAACTCGTTGACCACCATCATGCGCCGGCCGTCAGAGGCATACACACGCATGGTGCCCCGAAACCGGCGGTCGAGGGGCTCGGCCATGAGGATCCCGGTGTCGGCTGCGCCCGAGTCGAGCCGCACGGGGCCCACCATGATGCGGCCGCGACCCGGCTTGTCGAGGTCGTCCACCCTGAAGGCCCGCTTGGTCCGGACGATGCGAATCCGGTGCCCTGCAGGAACCGTGATGTTGGGAGCCCGCCGCAGGCCGCCATCGCGTAGTACGAGGGGGGTCTGTCCCGACAGGATCACGCGGGGCGCCTGATCGGCGATGAGCACCTTGATGGGCTTCGGTGCGATCTGCTGAAGCGCCCCGCCGGGGAATGCCGCGGCGATGATGGTCTTCGGGTCGTCGCCGGCCTTGGCCTTGGCCAGCACGTCGTTGCGTGTGAGCGCCGCCAGGGCCGGGGAGGATGCTGCGGCCAGCAGCACCAGGCCGGCGGCGGCAATGCGATGCGAGTACCTCAGGACGCCCCCCGGCCAGCCGACAGGGCGTCGTCCATCAATCGGACGGAAGCGTGGCAAGGGGAACCGTGCACGCGGGTCAACCTAGCAGCGACCCCGGCCCGGACCTGTCACCCGGGGTTTCCGTTGCGACCGGCTGTGCGGAAAACCCGACTCAGCCAGCGTTCAGCACGGCGCCAAGGCGCTCCATGCCGATGGTGATCTCATCAGGTGAGACACCGGAGTATGCGAGCCGCATTGTGTTCTCGCCGCCCGACACAAAGCAGGCGGACCCGGCCACGTAGATGACCCCGGCCTCCTGGGCCCTCGGCAGCATGGCGTCGGCCGACATGCCCTCGGGCAGTTCGAGCCACATGAAGAATCCGCCCTCGGGCGGGGTGCAGATGGTGCCTGCGGGCATGTGCACCAGCCCCTCCACCATGGCGTTACGACGCACGTGCATCAGGTCGGTGACCCGTGCGATGTTGGCGGGCAGCAGGCCCTGCGCGCACACCTGGTACACGGCGGCCTCGGGAAGATGCGCCGGCGAGATGTAGGTGCGGTTGGCCTGCTGCACGAGCGAGCCGATGAGTTGGGGTGGCGCGATGAGGTAACCCACGCGCAGGCCCGGGGCCAGTGTCTTGGAGAACGACGACGAGAACATCACTCGATCAGGCCCGGCCAGCTCGTAGATCCCCGGGATGTCGTCACCCTCAAACCTGAGGCGGCCGTATGGGTCGTCCTCAAGGATCCAGAAGTCGTACCGCTCGGCCAGCGCGATCAGGGCCTTGCGCTTCTCCAGCGAAATTGTGGTGCCCGCGGGGTTGTGGAAGTTCGGGATGGTGTAAACGAGTTTGGGCACGCGGCCGGCCTCGCAGGCGGCGGCCAGGGCGTCAACATCCAAGCCGTCCAACTGCATGGGAATGGAGAGAATCTCCATTCCGTGGAGTTGTGCCTGGAGCATGGCGCGGTCGTACGTCGGCGCCTCAAGGGCGATCAGGTCACCGGGGGAGAGGAACGTCTCGAGAAGAAAGACGTAGCCCTCGAGCGACCCGTTGGTGACGAGCACATGGTCGGCAGTGGTGCCGTGGTGCCGGCCGAGCCACTCGCGAAGCGGCGGGTATCCGCCACCGGTCCCGTAGGACAGGATCACGGTGGGGTCGTCGGCAAGCGCCTCGGCGGCGCAGCGGGCGATCAGGTCGCCGTCGAGGGCCTCGGGTGCGGGTGCACCGCGGGCGAAGGAGATGACGTCAGGCACGCGGGCGAGTGTAGACCCGCATCTACCCCGGTCGCCGTGGCAACCGGGGTAGATGGGACAGTCGTCTAACCGATGCGCTTCTTGACCATCTCGGCGACCTCGGTGGGGTTGGTGCCCACCTCAACGCCTATCGCCTCGAGAGCGTCCTTCTTGCCCTGGGCGGTCCCCGACGAGCCGGTGATGATGGCGCCGGCGTGGCCCATCTGCTTGCCGGGAGGAGCCTGGAAGCCGGCGATGTAGCCGACCACCGGGGTCTTCATGTTCTCGGAGATGAAGACGCCAGCCCGCTCTTCATCATCGCCGCCGATCTCGCCCACCATCACCACGAGGTCGGTGTCCTGGTCATCCTCAAAGCGCTGCAGGATGTCGATGAACGACGAGCCCACGATGGGGTCGCCACCGATGCCCACCACCGAGCTCTGGCCGATTCCGAGGTCACCGATCTCCTTGGAGATCTGGTACGTCAGCGTGCCGGAGCGGCTGATGATGCCCACGCGGCCCGGGGTGAAGACGTCGGTGGGCATGATGCCCACGGTTGCCTCGCCGGGGCTGATGATGCCCGGGCAATTGGGGCCGATGAGCGTCTGGTTGCCACGCTTGAGGTGGGTATAGATGCGCATCATGTCGTGGGCCGGAATGCCCTCGGTGATGGCGATCGTCAGGTCGATCCCGGCACCCAGCGACTCGAAGATCGCATCGGTCGCAAAGCGCGGCGGCACGAAGATCATCGAGGTGTTGGCACCCGTGGCCTCCACCGCGTCACGCACGGTGTTGAACACAGGGATGCCCTCAACGTCCTGCCCGGCCTTGCCGGGAGTGACGCCGGCGACCACGTTGGTGCCGTATGCCTTGTTTCGGAGGGTGTGGAACTGGCCCTCGCGGCCGGTGATGCCCTGCACCACCAGCTTTGTGTCCTTGTTGACCAGGATGCTCACGAGGCCTCCTTTGCGAGCTCGACGGCGCGCCTGGCGGCCGCGAGCATTGTGGGCTCGATCACCACGTTGTCGGGTGCACGTTCGGCGAGGATCGCGCGACCCTCCGGAGCGGCGGTCCCGTCGAGGCGCACGACGATGGGGAGCGTTGCCCCCAGCTTGTCGAGCGCCGCCAGAAGGCCTTCGGCCACCTGGTCGCAACGGGTGATGCCACCGAAGATGTTGATCATCAGCGACTTCACCTTGGGGTCCGAGAGCAGCACCTCAAGTGCCGTGGTAACTGCCTCGGCATTCGATCCGCCACCGGCGTCCAGGAAGTTGGCAGGCTTGCCACCGGCAAGGGCCACCACGTCCAGGCTGCTCATCACGATTCCGGCGCCATTGCCCATGATGCCCACGTCGCCGTCGAGCTTCACGTACGTGACGCCCCGTTCCTGCGCCATGCGCTCCTGCGGGTCGTCGGTGACGCTCTCCTGCAACTCGGCCAGGTCCGGGTGACGGAACAGCGCGTTGTTGTCGATCGACACCTTGGCGTCGAGTGCCACAACGCGGTCATCCTCGGTCCAGATGAGCGGGTTGATCTCGATGAGGGTCGCCTCGAGGGCGATGAACGCCTCGTACGACTTCATGAGTGCGTCAAGCACGCCCTTCTGGGCGGGCGCATCGATGCCGGCGTGGTAGATGAGCCAGCGGGCGTCGTGCTGCTGGAAACCGATGAGCGGGTCCACGTGCAGACGCGCCAGCGCGTCCGGGTGCTCCTCGGCCACGCCCTCGATGTCCATACCGCCCATTGCGGAGAGCATCACGAGGGGCATCTTCGCGCTGCGATCAAATGTGATCGAGGCGTAGTACTCCTTCTTGATGTCCGAGGCGGCCTCAACCCACACGCGCTTGACGGTGTGGCCCTTGATGTCCATGCCCAGAATATTCTTGGCCTCTGCGTAGGCCTCGTCCGGGGTCTTGGCGAGCTTGATGCCGCCGGCCTTGCCGCGGCCACCCACCTGAACCTGCGCCTTCACGACGACCGTGCCACCGATTGCCTCGGCTGCGGCCTTTGCCTGCTCGGGCGTATCGGCAACCTCGCCAGACGGCACGGCGAGGCCGTGCCGGGCGAACAGTTGCTTGCCCTGGTACTCGAAAAGATCCACCCGCGTCCCTTGGTTCGCTGCCAGTGAAGGGCCCGCAACAAGGCGGGCCGGTCGGGGATCCTAGCCATGCCCCGCATATGAGTGCGGCGCGTCTGCACGTGCATGGGCGCGGCGGGCGCGGTTATCCCGTCGGTCGCGAATCGGAATCGCGAGTCAACCGGGGCGTTGCCCCGGAGGCCATGGCGTCGTTTCGTCTTCCCGACGGGATATCCGCGCCCGCCGCGCTATGCGTCGCGTTGGCGTGCGCGGCGTGCGCGGTTATCCCCTCGCTCGCGAATCGGAATCGCGAGTCAACCGGGGCGTTGCCCCGGAGGCCATGGCGTCGTTTCGTCTTCCCAACGGGATAACCGCGCCCGCCGCGCTATGCGTCGCGTTGGCATGCGCGGCCGCCGCGGTTATCCCCTCGGTCGCGAATCGGAATCGCGAGTCAACCGGGGCGTTGCCCCGGAGGCCATGGCGTCGTTTCGTCTTCCCGACGGGATAACCGCGCCCGCCGCGCTGTGTGGCCATCCCGTCGGTCGCGCATCGGAATCGCCACCGGATAACTGCCTCCGCCGCGCTCAGCGTTGCGTTGGCGTGCGCGGCGTGCGCGGTTATCCCCTCGGTCGCGAATCGGGATCGCGAGTCAACCGTGGCGTTGCCCCGGAGGCCATGGCGCCGTTTCGTCTTCCCGACGGGATAACCGCGCCCGCCGCGCTGTGTGGCCATCCCGTCGTTTCGTTGCCCCCAAGGGATATCCGCCCCCGCCGACCGACCGGTACCCTCATCGTATGGCCGGGGTTTGGGAAATCGCCGAGCGACTCGAGATGCTCCTGGTACTTCAGTGGCTCGATGAGGAGCGCCCGGCCGATGGCGGCGTGATGGTGTCGATCGCCACCGCTGCCGACGAGTTGGATCTTGATTCGGATGAAGGGCTGCTGCTGGTGATGGGTGCCCTCTCGACGCTTGAGGAGTCACGGCGCATCGAGGTGAGATGGCCCCGCGGGCCCGGTGCCGAGGCCCACGTGCGACTTGCCGATGGCATCCGCAACGACGCACTGCGCCTCTTTGGCGCGTAGTTCCTAACTTCGGCTGCGCACGAGGCGCACGGCCACCGCAGCACCGATGATGGCGCCGATGATGGCGCCGGCCACCAGCGCGGTCGCCCGGTTTGCCGTCGCCGGATCGAGCCACCACACCAGAAGGCCGGCGATTCCCAGCCCCACGGCACCAGCCACGAGGGCCCCTCCCGCGGCAATCGTGGCGGTTCGGCCATCAGGCAGGCGCATGCCACGCCGGTCGTCGTCGGGTGGCCGACCACGGTCGGGGTCGGTGAACATGCGCACGGCATCGGGATCGCGCGCGGTGGCCGCAATACCCGCCGCCATTCCGGGAAGGGTCTCGGGGTACAGGGTGGCCTCGCGGGCGATGGACCTGAGCGCCGCGCCGGTACGGCCCAGATGCAGCGGATCCCGCGGCAGGGCACGCGTGATGGCGGCAGCTGCCAGCGCAGCAGCCTCCTCGGGGGCGATGTCGCCCGGCATCACCCGGGGCTCGGCATCGTCGACGTCGTCACCGGGGGCCAGCACCAGATCGGCGATGGCCGCACCGGGGGGCGGCATGCCGCCGGGGGGACCCACCGCGAGACCACCGATCGTGCACGCGCCGGTCAGATCCACCAGATCGTCGGGTCGGGCCTCGCCAAATGCCCTGATGACGGCACCGCGGGCGCCCGGGGCGGCAGCCGCCAGCCGGTCGGCGGCCAGGGCTGTGCCGCAGGCCAGCACGGCACGGCGCACCGTCTCGGCGTCAGCTCCCTCGGGGTCCACCAGCGCGCCGGCCGATGCACGCCCAGGGCCGGACCGACCGACCCACAGGGCGACACGCGTCATCCCCCGTCTGCTCCCGCGGCACCGATCACAGCGATGAGCTCATCGGCAGACACTCCCTGACCGGCCTCCACGTGTACGGCGGTGATGGATCCGGCCGTATGTGCGGTGACCTCGTTCTCCATCTTCATGGCCTCCACGATGCACAGCACCTCACCCACGGCGACCGCTTGACCCACGGCCACGGCCACAGACAGCACGGTGCCCTGCATGGGCGAGTGCACCTCGCCCGTGGCGCCTGCACCGCCGTGGCCACCCGCGGCCTTCTTCTCGCGCGTGCGTTTGGGCGCGGGTGCCGCACCCGACGGGCCCAGGTCCTTCTCGGGGATGAACAGGCGCACGTCGAAGCGGCGCCCCGACACCTCGGCCACCATGGTGCGCTCGGACACCGGCTCACCCTCGGGCGCCTGTGGTGCCGGGGGAGGGCCGCCATCGCGCGCGGGCAACGGGGTGTTGCTCTCGGACATCACCTTCATCGCCGCGTGACAGGCCCCGCCGTCAATGAATTCCTGCTGGTTGAGCAGCCAGATGTGGAAGGGGATGAGCGTGGTGGGGCCCTCCACCACGTACTCCTCCAGTGCCCGCAGCATGCGCTTTCGTGCCGACTCGCGGTCAACGTCCCAGGTGATGAGTTTGGCCACCATGGGGTCGTACATGTCGCTGATCACCGATCCGGACTGCACGCCCGAGTCGGTGCGTACGCCCGGGCCCGAGGGTTCGCGGTAGGCGGTAATGGGACCCGGCGTGGGCAGGAACCGCCGCTCGGCGTCCTCGGCATTGATGCGGCACTCAAAGGCGTGGCCACGGGGTGCGACCTCGTCTTGCGTAATGCCAATGGCCTCGCCGGCAGCGATGCGGATCTGCTCGCGCACCAGGTCCATGCCGGTGACCATCTCGGTGACCGTGTGCTCCACCTGAATACGCGTGTTCATCTCGAGGAAGAAGAACTCCTCGCCCGACACCAGATATTCGAGCGTGCCCGCTGAGCGGTAGCCCACGGCCTCTGCTGCGAGTACCGATGCCTCACCCATGCGCTGCCGCAGGGCGTCGCTCACGATGGGGCTCGGGGTCTCCTCCACCAACTTCTGGTGACGGCGCTGCACCGAGCAGTCGCGCTCGCCAAGCCACAGCGTGGTGCCGTGGCCGTCGGCCAGGATCTGGATCTCCACATGACGGGGCTCGGGGAGGTAGCGCTCGAGGTACACCGTGGAGTCGGCGAAGAACTTCTCGCCCTCCCGACGTGCTCCCTCAAAGGCATCCTCGAGGTCGTCGGGGGTGAGCGCAACGCGAAAGCCCTTGCCACCCCCACCGGCCGCGGCCTTCACGGCGACGGGGTAGCCGATGTCATCGGCGATCCCGCGTGCCTCGGCGGTATCGGCAACGCCCTCGGTGACGCCGGGCACGATCGGCACGCCCGCGGCATCCATCAGCGCGCGCGCAGCGGTCTTTGATCCCATCGAGTCGATGGCGTCGGCGGGCGGTCCGATAAAGGTGACGCCTGCGGCCTCGCATGCGCGTGCAAATGGGGCGTTCTCGGCGAGGAACCCGTACCCCGGGTGGATGGCCTCGGCACCCGATGCCGCGGCCACCTCAAGGATCTTGGGAATGTTCAGATACGTGTCTGCGGAGGGGCCGGCACCCAACGCGTGCGCCTCGTCGGCGAACTGCACGAACAGCGCGTCGCGGTCGGCGTCGCTGTACACCGCGACGGAGCGGATGCCCATCTCGCGCAGCGTCCGCATCACACGGATGGCGATCTCGCCACGGTTGGCGACCAGCACGGTTGTGAACATCAGCGGGTTCTCCGGTCGTCTGCGGGCTGGCCCACGCCCTCGCGTATTGCGGTGCGCCGCCATTCGGATCTGTAGGCCGCCGGCAGCGGGTCTGCGCCACCGTGGCGGCTGGCCTCGAGAAGCACCTGCACGGCAGCGGCGATGGCGGCAGCCTCATCGGGTGCCGGGGCCGGGCTGATGTGCATATGAGCGGTGCTCACAGCGGGATGTTCCCGTGCTTGCGCTTTGGCCCGTCCACACGTTTGGTGAGCGAGATCTCCAACGCCTTCACCAGCCAGGGCCGGGTCTCCTCGGGCTGGATCACATCGTCCACGTACCCGCGCTCGGCGGCCAGATACGGATTGGCGAACCGATCCTTGTATTCCTGAACAAGCTCGGCGCGGCGGGCGTCCACGTCGCCGCCCTCGTCGGCCACCTTCTTCAGTTCCGACCTGAACACGATGTTCACGGCACCGTCGGCACCCATCACCGCGATCTCGGCCGAGGGCCATGCCGCGTTGAAGTCGGCGCCCAGGTGCTTGCTGTTCATCACGTCATACGCACCGCCGTACGCCTTGCGTGTGATGACCGTGATCTTGGGCACCGTGGCCTCGGCGTAGGCGTACAGCAACTTGGCGCCGTGCAGGATGATGCCGCCGTACTCCTGGCTCGTTCCGGGCAGGAACCCCGGTACATCCACGAACGAGATGATGGGGATGTTGAAGGCATCGCAGAAGCGGATGAAGCGCGCACCCTTGATGGATGCGTTGATGTCGAGCACACCGGCCATGGCCTTGGGCTGGTTGCCCACGACGCCGATCGAGTGGCCGTTCAGCCGGGAGAAGCCCACCACCAGGTTCTGGGCGTAGAGCGGCGCCACTTCAAAGAACTCGCCGTCGTCCATCACCAGCTCGATGACGTGCCTGATGTCATACGGCTTGTTGGGGTTGTCGGGCACGATCGTGTGCAACTCGGGTTCGCGGCGATCCGGGTCGTCGTCGGGCGTCTCGTACGGGGCCGCGTCGAGATTGTTCTGCGGGATGAACGAGAGCAGGTGACGCACGTCGTCGATGCACGACTCCTCGTCGTCCGCAGCAAAGTGCGCCACGCCGGACTTGGTGGCGTGCGACAGCGCACCGCCCAGCTCCTCCATGGTCACCTCCTCGCCCGTGACCGTCTTGATGACGTCGGGCCCGGTGATGAACATATGGCTGGTCTCTTTGACCATGAAGATGAAGTCGGTGATGGCGGGCGAGTACACCGCACCGCCGGCACATGGACCAAGGATCACTGAGATCTGCGGGATCACACCCGAGGCCTGCACGTTCTTGAGGAAAATGTCGGCGTAGCCGCCGAGGCTGACGACGCCCTCCTGAATACGCGCGCCGCCCGAATCGTTCAGGCCGATGAGTGGACATCCCATGCGCACGGCCAAGTCCATGACCTTGCAGATCTTCTCGGCGAATACCTCGCCGAGGCTTCCGCCGAACACGGTGAAGTCCTGGCTGAACACGAACACCTTGCGGCCATCCACGGTGCCGTGGCCGGTGATGACGCCGTCGCCCCAGGGGCGGTTGTCCTCCAGCCCGAATCCGGTGGCGCGGTGGCGGGTGAACATGTCGAGTTCCACGAACGAGCCCGGGTCCATGAGCAGGTCGATGCGCTCACGGGCGGTGAGCTTGCCGCGTGCGTGCTGGCGGTCCACCCCGGCCTGGCCGGAGGGATTCGTGGCCTCAGCCCGCAGGGCGTCGAGGCGCTGCTCGGCATCGGAGGTGTTCATCCGGCCGCCGCCTTCATGTGGTCGTACTCACCGAATTCTTCACGCAGCACGTTGCATACCTCGCCGATGGTGGCCTTGGCGCCCAGCGCCCGGTGCAGGGGCGGCAGCAGGTTGTCGGTGCCGCGGGCGGTATTGCGCACGGCGTCAAGGGCAGCATGCACCTCAGGCTCATCGCGTGCGGCGCGCAGGGAGTCGAGGCGGGCCACCTGCGCCCGCTCCACGTCGGGGTCGATCTTGAGGATGTCGATGCGGGTGTCGTCGGGCTCGGCCTGAATGTTGATCCCCACGATTTTCCGCTCGCCGCTCTCCATTGACCGGTGCCAGCGGTAGGCCGCGTCACCGATTTCGTCGCGCATGAACTCGATGCTCTCCACCGCACCACCCCGCTCGTCAATGCGGGCGATGAGTTCTTCGGCGCGCTCCTCGATCTCCTTGGTGAGCGACTCCACCATCCAGCCGCCCGCCAGGGGGTCGACGCTGTCGGTGATGCCCGTCTCCTCGGCAATGACCTGCTGGGTGCGTAGCGCCAGCTTGGCCGACTGTTCGGTGGGCAGGGCCAGGGCCTCGTCGAAGCCGTTGGCGTGAATGCTCTGCGCGCCGCCGAATGCCGCCGACAGCACCTGAAGTGCCACGCGCACAACGTTGTTGTCGGGCTGCTGGGCGGTGAGGGTGCTGCCACCGGTCTGAGCATGGAATCGCAGCGCCAGGGAGCGCTCATCCTTTGCACCGAAGCGCTCTCTCATGATGCGCGCCCACAGGCGACGGGCCGCCCGGAACTTGGCGACCTCCTCAAGGAAGTTGGAGTGCGCGTTGAAGAAGAACGACAGGCGCGGCGCGAATCGGTCGACGTCAAGGCCCGCGGCCACCGCGGCCTGCACGTAGGCGATGCCGTCCGCCAGCGTGAACGCCACCTCCTGCACCGCGGTCGAGCCGGCCTCGCGGATGTGGTACCCGCTGATGGAGATGGTGTTGAAGCGCGGCATCTCGGCGGCGCAGTACGCGAAGGTGTCGGTGGTCAGCCGCATGCTCGCGTGGGGCGGGTAGATGTAGTTCCCGCGTGCCACGTACTCCTTGAGGATGTCGTTCTGGATCGTGCCGCGCAGTTGGTCAGGGGCCACGCCCTGGCTCTCGCCCACCAGGCGGTAGAGCAAGAGCAGCACGGCGGCCGGCGCGTTGATGGTCATGCTGGTGGAGACGTCACTCAGCGGGATTCCGTCGAACACCCGCGACATGTCATCCACCGAATCGATGGCCACGCCCACACGCCCGACCTCGCCGAGCGCCCGTGGGTCATCCGAGTCCATCCCGAGCTGCGTGGGCAGGTCGAAGGCCATCGAAAGCCCGGGCGCACCATTGGCGAGGAGGTACCTGAACCGCTCGTTGGTCTCTTCGGCAGTCGCGAAGCCCGCGTACTGGCGCATCGTCCACGGCTTCTGCCGGTACATCGTCTCGTATGGGCCACGGGTGAACGGGTACTGGCCGGGCTCGCCCAGTGCGTCGGCGAGATTCAGCCCGTCGACGTCGGACTGGTGGTAGACCGGCTCGATGGCGATGCCGGAGTCTGTGCTCCTGGCTTCACTCGATCCGCTGCTCACGCGTGCTCCCTGTGGTGGTGACGGGCACGCCGGGTCGGGGTCCCATGCGTGCCGCGGCAACGTACCAAACCCCCGGTTTCCGCCGTGGATACGGACATGCTCGCGCTCGTCGGCATTGGTGGCTCATCCGACCGTGACACATCGGCGGGGTGGAGCACCGGTGTCAGGGACCGACGCTGCTGCCGACGGATCACGTGAGTGGAAGTAGGATCCCGCCCGTGAGCGATCAGGAACGCATTCTCAATCCGGCCACCGGCCCGGGCGTCGGCGTCATCGAGATGACCGACGAGTCCACTGGTGTGGACGAGCAGTTGTGGACCGACGACTCCGATCAGGACTTCGACGGCTGGTATTGCATCTCCACCGATCCCTGGCCATGCCCGGCCGAGGGCTGCGGCTTTGTGGCCAAGCACATCACGGCGGCGCACCTGGTGATCTGCTGGCCCGAGATGGACGATCCCAACCTGCTCACCCACGCGCAGATCGCGAAGGAAGTCGGTCGCAACCCGCGGGTGATCGAGTACCAGACCTCAATGGGTCCGGCGTGCTCGTACTACCAGTGGATTGCCGCCGGCCGGCCGGTGCATGGCATCCGGGGCGGCGGTACGCAGGCGAAGTAGCCGTCGGGTTTCGATCACCCCCACGGCGTTTTCGGGGCCGGGGTGGCCATCAAGACCCACAACCTCTTGGGGGCCACCCCGGCCTTGTGTTGCCGCTTGCTGGCTATTGCGAGAGGAGTTTGCGGGCCTTCAGATCCTTGACGATCGTGGCTGACAGCGTGGTGCCGATGAGTGGCACCTTGCGCAGGAACGGGTCGTCGCTGCCAGCGGCGCCGACCTCCACCAGCACGCGGGCATCGGCCTGAGTGCGGTAGAAGCCGTAGAAGTGGACCATCCGTGCATTGCCGCTGGGCGGCTCGACGCCGCTGAACCTGGCCGATGCCCCGTTGGCTGGTGTGTGAATGCCCTTGAGCGCGGCGCTGATGCGGGTGGCCAGGTTGGCCGAGTTCGCAGCCACGGCGGCGGTCACCTTCGTGGCTGGCACCCGGTGCGAGCCGCTGTCTCCGTAGGGCGTCTGGCTCGCATCACCCGTTCCCTCGCCGTGGTAGTAGTTCTCGCCGCCACCCACGACCGCTCGTCCCACCCCTGCGCCACCGCCCGGCGAGTCGAAGTGGATCGAGATGAACGTGGCGCCAGATGCGCCCATCGGCATGACCTTGCTCACGAGCGGCCGGGCATCAACCCCGGCTGCCTTCAAGCGCGTCACCATGTCGTCGCGCACCTTCACGTTGAACGCGATCTCGCTGCCGAACGGTCCGCCACCGGCCCCGGTCTGGGCCGAGTAGCCGGGCTCGCCGGGGGATGCGTGACCGGCCTGCACCCACACGATGGGCGCCGCCGCCGACCCGATTGCGGGTGCGGACAGCACGGCGATTGCGATTGCGGGTGCGAGGAGTCGTCTCATGATGCGGGCCAGCATCGCACCGTGTGCGGGGGAGATCGGGTGGTGAGGTTCCGCCGCCGCCTAATCTCCCGGACGTGTCCGCCCGCACATCAATGAATCCGGCACTCCTGGTGACCGCGGCCCGCATCGCGCTGATCCCGGTGGTGATGGCGCTCATCCTCATGGACGGCAGCATCGACCGGTGGGCCGCCTTCTGGCTGTACGTCATTGCCGCCGGCACCGACTCGCTTGATGGGTGGTTGGCGAGATCCCGCGGACAGGTCACGGTGGCGGGAGCATTCCTCGACCCGCTGGCCGACAAGCTGCTGGTGACCGGCGCGCTTCTGTGTCTGGTGGAGGTGTCGCAGGTCAGCGCGTGGATCGCCATGGTCATCATCACCCGCGAGTTCGCGGTCACCGGCCTCAGGCTGGTCGCAATCAGCGAGAACCTGGTCATTCCGGCGAGCCGGTTCGGCAAGGCCAAGACCGTCAGCCAGAACGTGGCGATCGCGTGGGTCATCCTGCAAGTGGGCCAGCAGTGGCAGTACGACGCCCTGCTGTGGCTGGCCGTGGTGCTCACCGTGCTGTCGGGCGCCTACTACTTCATCATGGCCCGGCGACGGCTCTTCGAGAACCGCCAGCCAGCTCCCGACGTCACCGGAGATCCGTGAACCAGGCACTCGCGCTCGTCCTCGCCTACCTCCTGGGTTCCATTCCCTTCGCACTGATCGCCGGCAAGTTGCACGGAGTTGACCTGCGCGAAGCGGGGAGCGGCAATCTGGGGGCCACCAACGTGTTCCGCACCCTCGGGCGCACGGCAGGCGTCGCGGTGATGGTGCTCGACATCGCCAAGGGTGCGGCCGCGGTGCTCGTGGCCGTGGCGCTCACCGATAACCCCTGGCCCATCGCAGCCGGGGCGCTCGCGATCTTGGGTCACGTGTTCCCGGTCTGGACCCACTTCAAGGGCGGCAAGGGCGTGGCCGTGGGAGCGGGCGCACTGATCGGGCTGGTGCCCGCGGCAAGTGGCGTACTGCTCGTGCTGTGGATCCTGCTGGTGGTGTTCACGCGCTACGTGTCTGTGGCAAGCATCGTCGCCGCGCTGGCCGCCGCTCCTCTTGCCTTCGTGTTCGGCGCACCGTGGTCGTACGTGGTCTTCATCGCGTTGGCGGGCCTGTTCGTCATCTACAAGCACCGCGAGAACATCGTGCGCTTGGTGCACGGTGATGAGAGCCGCATCCAGTTCGGGCGCAAGGGCGGTACCGCGACGTAGGCGTGTTGCCTGCAGGGGATCCGAATGCCCGCCGGGGACACCACCCCAAACATCACCTCGTAGGTGCCCCGCGAAATGCGCCACGCCCGAGCCAGACATGCGGCGATCCCCACCACAGGTCTCGTGTATGACACCGTAATTACGTACCCCTCTCTTGGTACTCCCACTCCCGGATTCCAGATAAGGCCGTTTACTCATGAATCTGCGTACCGCGATCGGCTGCGTGTGCAGCGCCATTGTGTTGTGTGTCGGGGTTCAGGCCGTGTGCGCCGCCCCCCCGCCTCAGGTGAGCTGGGCCGCCCAGGCCGGTGGCACAACGGGAGATGAAGCCAACGCCATCTCCGCCCTGCCCGATGGCTCTTCCGTCGTCACTGGGTACTTCACTGGCACCGCGACCTTTGGAAGCACCACCCTCGCGAGTGCGGGGAGTTGGGACGTGTTCACGGCAAAGATGAACGCAGATGGCACTTGGGCCTGGGCCACCCAGGTCGGTGGAACGGGGGGTGACGAGGGCTTTGGCATCTCCGCCCTGCCTGATGGCTCATCCATCGTGACTGGGTACTTCGATGGCACCGTCACCTTTGGAAGCACCACCCTCACCAGCACGGGAGACTGGGACGTGTTCACCGCAAAGGCGAACGCAGATGGCACCTGGGCCTGGGCGACCCAAGCCGGTGGCCTGGGGTATGAAGAGAGCAATGCCGTCTCCGCGCTGCCTGATGGCTCATCCATCGTGACCGGGCAGTTCCACGGAATCGCAACCTTTGGAACCACCACCCTCACCAGTGCTGGGGACTATGACGTGTTCACCGCAAAGGTGAACGCAGATGGCACCTGGGCCTGGGCCACCCAGGCCGGTGGCCTGGGGTATGAAGAGGGCTACGGCGTCACCGCGCTGCCTGATGGCTCATCCATCGTGACCGGGCAGTTCAAGGACACTGCGACCTTTGGAAGCACGACCCTCGTGAGTGCGGGGAGTTGGGACGTGTTCACCGCAAAGGTGAACGCAGATGGCACCTGGGCCTGGGCGACCCAAGCCGGTGGCCTGGGGGATGACGAGGGCTTTGGCATCTCCGCCCTGCCCGATGGCTCATCCATCGTGACTGGGTACTTCGAGGGTATCGCGACCTTTGGAGGTTCCACCCTCACAAGCACGGGGAGTTGGGACGTGTTCACCGCAAAGATGAACGCAGATGGCACCTGGGCCTGGGCCACCCAGGCCGGCGGCTCAGGGGATGACGAGGGCTGGGGCATCTCCGCGCTGCCTGACGGCTCTTCCATTGTGACCGGGGTCTTCTCTGACACCGCAACCTTTGGAAGCACCACCCTCACCAGCACGGGAGAGTGGGACGTGTTCACCGCAAAGATGAACGCAGATGGCACCTGGGCCTGGGCCACCGGAACCGGTGGCACGGGGGAGGACGAGGGCAACGGCGTCTCCGCCCTGCCTGATGGTTCAGCATTTGTGGCTGGGGAGTTCTCTGGCCCCGCGACCTTTGGAGGCACCACCCTCGCAGGGAGCGGAGGCACCTGCGGCACGGCCCCCAATACGTACACATGCAGTGACGTATTCACCGCCCGCTACCTCGATGCCCCTCAGGCCCCGGCTACCCCGACAGCAGTCGCCGGTGACGGATCAGCAGCGGTGACCATCACCCCGCTTGCGGGTGGGTCGGTCACCTCGTACACGGTCACCTCAGACCCCGGTGAGAAGACCTGCACGGTTGTGGCCCCGAAGACCAGTTGCACCGTGGAAGGCCTCACCAATGGCACCAGCTACAGGTTCCGTGCCACCGCCACCAATGCTGCGGGCACCGGCGCTGCCTCCGCGTGGTCAAGCCCAGTCACCCCCGCAGCCGCGGCGGTAGCAGCAGCAGCGGTGATCAAGGGCAAGGTGCACTGCGTGGCAACCACCTGTGTCACCACCGGATCTGTTCCGGCGGGGGCCACACGCATTACCCAGCGGGCAACCACACGTCCTTCTGGACACTCCGCCACGGGAAAGTGCACCATCCGGCGCACCAAGGCAAAGCGCACCTATTCCTGCACCGTGCATCTGAGCCGGGGCACCTGGGTCATCACGACCACTGCACGTACGCAGTCAGCGGTGCTTTCGCACTTCAGCAAGCGCGTGCGGGTGGCACAGCGGAAGGCGCCCGTTACCGGGTAGGCGGTGGTCGGGAAGGGGGCCGTGCCGGGCCCATGACGGAACGTATTCACGGGACGACGGATCGTGAGTGGGTGTCTGGAACGAACAACGCACTTGCCGCGGCCGGGATGCGGGCACGTGCGGACCGGCTCCGCAACTTGCGCGGGTGCAGAACGCACTCAGCACCTTCAGGGAAGGCGCTGATCAGCCGGGGGCGTTCGGAACTTCAGTAGTACGTACCGCCGGTTAGGCGTCAAGCCACTCCGCGATGGTGAGGTGCCGGGTTACGTGGTCTCCACCTGCCACCTCGGCCCGCATCTGCCCCAGCACGCCGTACCGCTCGGCTTCGACGTCGTGGGTGTGGATGGTCTCGTAATTCTCCTGATGAGCCGACACGAAGGCATCGTCCGGCAGACCGGGAAACTGCTCGATGACCCCGGCGATCATTGCGCGCACGCTGTCCTCCACAAAGCGGGGACGACGGTGCGCACGGTCCACCACGTACAGCTCATCGGGCCGCTTCAGCAGTTCGTATATCTCCGAGGACATGCCGTCCTCGACGATTGCAATGAGGTCGTCGGCGGGGATGTCCACGGTGCCGGGGACACCCACGATGAGGGTGCCGCGTGCGCGCTGGTTATGGGTGGCGATGGGCACGCGGGCGACGATGCGGGCGATCTCGTCATCGGTGAATCCGTCGGCCGACAACGCCGCCTCAGCCTGCTCG
>CANJMX010000014.1 GCA_947475125.1 Actinomycetota bacterium | reverse complement strand
TCGGGCGTCAATCACCGGCACGTCGTACGTGCGAAGCGCGGCGTCGGGAGTGAGCAGCACCAGTCCCTCGACCTGCGCCTGGGCGACGAGCATGCGATCGAATGGGTCGCGATGGTGCATCGGAAGTGCCCCCGCTCTGACGGCATGGTCAACCCGGATGGGCAGGTCGTGCATGAGCCCAGCCTCCATCCACTCGGCAACATCCCCCTCCACCCGCAGTTTGCCGATGCCCCGCTTGAGCGATATCTCCCACACCGACGCCACGCTGACAAACGCCTCGGTGCCGGGGTTCTCAATGATCCGCGCCGCCTCCGGGCCCAGCTGCGGGTCATCTGCAAACCACCAGATGAGCGTGGCACTGTCAATGAGGACTCTCACTCATCGCCCCCGTAGAAAAGGCGCTCCAGCTCCGGATCAGGGTCCCAACAGTCCTCGGATGCCCAGATCATCCCTCGCGCGAATCCGCCCTTGCGGCGACGCGCGGGCTCGACGTACGGGACGATTCTCGCCACTGGCGACCCGTTGTTCTCCACCACCACGTCGTCGCCGTCATTCGCCTGACGGACGAGACGCGAGAAGTTGGTCTTCGCCTCGTGCATTCCCACCGTGATGCGCATGTGGGTCTTCTCCTTCTCCGGAATAGACTAAGCCTAGTCCGTTTGTATCTCCCCTCTCCACCCGGCGCAGGCAGGTCGCCCCGCGGCGACCGCTAACTTGATCCCCGTGAGTTCATCGCCACGAGACCGGCGCGGGCCGCCCAGGAATCCCCGGCGACGCAGACGCAGGCGGCGCGGCAACCCCCTGCTGATGATCAGCCTCCTTGTCCTCGTGGTGATCGTGGCCGCCATCGCTTACTCAGACGGCGGCGACTCCCCCGCGCCGTCAACCGCCGATGCCGCACCCGCTGCCAAAGCCCCCACGCCGCAGAGCGCGGCGCCTGTGCAGGGCACCGCTGACGTGGCCATCACCTCGGTGGGCGACGTGGTGATGGGCACGCCCGAGTTCGGGCTGCCACCGGCAGGCGGATCAACCCTCTTCAACTCGGTCGCGCCGCTGCTGAAGGGCGACGTGGTATTCGGAAATCTCGAAGAGGCCCTGGCGACCGGCCCGGGATCGAAGTGCGGCGGCGCGAGCGGTGGCGGGTGCTACGCGTTCGCCAGCCCACCCTCGTACGCCCGCAACCTCAAGGCCGCGGGCTTCACCGTGATGGGCATCGCCAACAACCACGCGCTCGACTGGGGCACGAGCGGGCAGCGCAGCACCGTGGCCGCGCTCGATTCGCAGGGAATCCTCCACGCCGGACGGCCCGGTGAGATCGCCGTGCAGAAGCTCCCCGGCGGCGGATCGGTGGCCGTCATCTCGGTGGCGCCCTATTCGTGGTCGCAGAACGCCCTGAACATTCCCGCCACAGTCGCTCTGGTGCGAAAGGCCACGACGATGGCACCCATTGTGATGGTGAACATGCATGTGGGGGCAGAGGGTTCGAGCGCGACGCACGTGCCACGCGGAAGTGAGACCTTCCTCGGCGAGGACCGCGGTAACTCGCGTGCCCTCGCCCGCGCCATGGTCGATGCCGGCGCCGATCTGGTGGTTGGCCAAGGCCCCCATGTACTGCGCGGCATGGAGTTCCGCAACGGGCGGCTCATCGCCTACAGCCTTGGCAACTTCCTGGGCTACAAGACATTCTCGGTGGGCGGGGTCAGCGGCCAGAGCGGTGTGCTCGCAGTGAGCCTCGCGCCCGACGGCGCGTTTACCGCCGCACGCTTCTCACCCACCACGCTCTCCGGGGACGGCGTGCCATCACCCGGTGGATCGGGCATCTCAATCATCCAGTCACTGTCGCAACAGGATTTCGGGCCGACGGCCGCACGTATCTCATCAAGCGGTGACATCACTCCGCCGCGCTGACCACACGAAAGGCGCCCCATGCCCTTGCCCTCCCGCATTGCAGCAGCACTCGCTCTTGCCGCCGTCCCAGTCATCGTGCTCACCGGCTGCTCATCCGACAGCACGACCACCGTCACCGATACCGCGACCACCACCGTGACGACTCCTGCTGCAGACACCACGACGGCCGCCGTGACCACGACGACGGCCAGCACGGTCACCACGGCAAGCGCACCCACCCGGTGCGCCAATGGCGATCTCGACGTGAGTCTGGGCCAGGGCCAGGCGGGAGCGGGGTCGGCCGAGGTCGTCTTCGTTCTCACCAACAATGGCATGGGCCCCCCGTGCACGCTGGGGGGCTACCCCGGCATGGCGTTCTACGCCGCGAACGGCACCGAGCTCGCTGGCACTGTCAAGCGGGGCGGCACCACGCTGTTTACCAACCCGGGCCCCAGCACACTGACGCTCGCACCCAATGGGTCGGTGTCGTACAGCCTGGGATTCACCAATGCCCAGAACGATGGCTGCGAGAACACCGGCTATGTGACGGTGACTCCCCCCGGCGCCACGCAGTCGATCAAGGTGACCACCACGGGACAGAACACGATCACCGTGTGCGAGGGGCAGCCGATCACGGTGTCGGCGCTGGTGCAGGGAAGCGGCGGCGCGCCCCAGTAGACCGGGCTACTGCAGGGCGCCGTCGAGTGGACCACCCACCGGCGGCGTCCTGCCGATCACGCCGGCCACGAGCACCGCTGGCCCGGCGTCCGAGCGCTGCATCAGGTCGTCGATGGCCGCATCAAGATCTGCAGCATCGTCAACACGCGCCGTGCTTGCACCAAAGCCATGGCAGATCTCCGCCACGTTGATCCTCGGGGAGTCCACCGCAAGCCCCGGCCAGCCGCCATCTGGCACGCCCGTGAGGCCTTCCATCCCTGCGCGCAGGATCTCGTAGCCGGAGTTGTCGCCAACCACGAGGGCGAGCCGTGAACCCTCCGACGCCGCTGTCCACAGCGCATGCACCCCGAACATGAGTGAGCCATCCCCCTGGATGCACACCACGCGACGGGATGGATCGGCAATGGACGCACCCACCGCCGCCGGGAGTCCCCATCCCAGGGCACTCCCCCGGTGCCACAGGCACGAACCCGGCCGCCGCGTACCGAGTGCCGTACGCAGATCGCGAGTTGAGGTGATGCCCTCGTCCACAACCAGATCGTCGGCCTGCACCCCTGATGCGATAGCCCGTGACAGCCGGGCACCGGTGATGTGATCACCTGTGGCATCGGCCCGCGCGATGTAGGCGGCCGCCTCCGCACTTCGTGCCCCGGCCACCTGATGCGCCACGGCGCCGTGGCGTGAAGGGTTGGCTGGTAGCCGCGCGCCAAGGGCCTCGAGCACCACGAGCGGGTCGGCCACCATGCCCACCTCGGGTGTGTACGTGCGCCCCACTTCACGGGGGTCGACATCCACATGGATGAGCCGGGCGCCATCGGGGAGCGGCGGACCCGGACTCCAGCCGAACAGCCGGAACACCGGCATGCCGAGGGCGAGCACCACGTCGTATGGCTGCAGGGCACCCCGGATACCCGCGGCGAACCGCGGCATCGGGCCCGCCCACATCGGGTCGTCCGTGGCCATCGGCACCGTGGCGCCAAACGGCTCCCCCATCACGGGTGCACCGATTCGCGACGCAAACGTCGACAGCGCGTCACATGCCCCAGCGTGGGTCACGCCATCGCCGGCAAGGATGATGGGATTGGTGGCTCGTGCAAGCAGGGCGGCGGCGGCATCGAGCGCGGAGGGATCCGGGTCGGGCAGTGGATGGCCCGCAACGGGCGGGACGGCGAGCGCGGAGCTTGGACCCGCCTGCGATTCGAGCGGGATGCTCAGCACCGCCGGGCCCATCGGGGGCCCGAGCGCAGCCGCCACGGCGCGTGACAGTGCGTTCCCAAGATCCGCGGGATCACGCACCTCCTCTGCGTGGGCTGCGATCGGGGCCGCCATGGCCACGATCTCGCCGCCCAGGAATGGTGCGCCGGGGAGCATCGACGACAACTGCTGGCCCACGATGACCAGCAGCGGCACCCGCGACCGGGCGGCGTTCAGCACGCCCGACATTGCGTTGGCCATACCCGGCTGCACATGCACCAGCGCCACGCCCAACTGCCCCGACGACTGCGCGTAGCCATCGGCCATTCCCACCACCGTCGGCTCGGTGAGCCCCAGAACGAATCGCGGCTGCCCGGGGGCGGCCAGCGCATCCATCAACGGCAGCTCGGTGCTGCCGGGATTGCCGAAGATGACCGTGACGCCCTGCTCGGACAGGGCCTTCAGCAGGGCGTCGGATCCGGTCATCGGCCTAGCGGCTGACGCCGCCTCCCCCGAAGATCTGGAGGAAGAACAGGAACACGTTGAAGATGTCGAGGAAGATGCCGAGTGCGATCGGTACCGCGACGTTGCCGGTGGTGCTGCGCTTCAGGCGCTGGAAGTCGAAGGCAGTCCAGAAGGCGAAGATGACCAGACCGAGGATGGCCCAGATCAGCTGGCCACCGGGGATCTGGACGAAGATCATCACGATGCCGAACCCGATGAGGCCGATAAGCGCCCAGAAGAAGAACCGCACGTAGGGCGCGAGGTCGCGTCGGGTGGCGTAGCCCCAGGCGCCGAAGCCAGCGATGAACAGCGCAGTCGCGCCGGCCGCCTGCCACAGCACCTGTGCACCGTTGGCCGCCACGTAATAGTTGAGCGTGGGCCCCACCGCGAGGCCCAGCACGAGGCCGACGGCGAACAGCAGCCCCATGCCGAGGGCACCACTCTGCTTCTTGATGAATCCGCTCGCGAGGATCATTCCCAACGCGACGATCCAGAAGATGAAGCCGGTTCCCGAGGTCAGGTCCTTACCGACAAAGGCCCCGAGCGCAGTGAATGCGCAGGTGACGCCGACCAGGAACATGACGCGCGAGAAGAGGATCTTCTGCGTGACCTTCTCGAGTTCCACTGCCTGGGCCTGCCCGGCGGCGGTCGCCCGGTCGTACCAGCCTGTCTCAGGGGTGTTCTCGGCCACGCGGGCTCTCCTATCCGTCGATCAGCGGGGCCATGCTGAGGCCCGCGCCCTTGAGTTGCTCCCAGATGAGTTCCGCTCGCTCCTCGTCCCCCCGCCACACCGTGGCCTGCCCCTTCTTGTGGATGGTGTTGGCGAACACCATCCCCTTGGCGTAGTCCACGCCGGGCACGAACTGCGACAGAATCGTCGCCACGCCCTCAAAGGTGTTGTGGCTGTCGTTCAGCACGATCACCGACAAGGGGCGATCGAGCCCGGAACCCGGACCGGCGCCGGTCTCCACCGGGGATACGCGCGGTGGCGTGAGGACATCTGAACCCACGGCGGGGATGATAGCCCGCCCGGTACGGGCACCGCATCACCTCGGGGGCCGAGTGCCGGTACGTCCACCAGTGCGGGGCCGACGCGGGCGGGACGGGGCGCAGTGGCACTGCTGGTTGCGGCGGGCGGCGTGTGCATATGCCCGCCCGCACCACCCTCCCGTACAGCCATGACCTGGAACTCCATCGACCGGTCGTATCTCCGCAGCGTCGCATTCAGCGCATCAACGGTGCATCATCCAGCGACTCCGCCATTCAACCGGTGACGGGAGGTTCGGGTATCCGAACCTGGCTCCGCGACCTTGCGACAGGTGATTGATGCCGGACATGAAGACAGACGGTCCCGCGTTCAGCACGGCCCGGCTCGAGACGTTCTCGGACGCCGTCATGGCCGTTGCCATCACGTTGATGGTGCTGCGTATTGATGCGCCGCAGACGAGCCCGGGCCAGTCGCTCGGTCAGGCGTTCATGCAGACCACGCTGCCCGCCATCATCTACTTCCTCATCACATTCGCGGTGATCGTCATCTTCTGGATACATCACCACGACCTCTTCATGCGCCTGCCGGAATTCACCCCAATTCGCGCCTTCTGGCTGAATATGGGGTTTCTGGCCATGATCTGCCTCGTGCCCTTTGGGCTGGAGTTCTTCAGCGCCCAGAGCGACTCGTACATCACCGTGTCGGTGTACGCCGGACTCATGGCGCTGGCCGCCCTCTTCATCGGGGCCATGGCGTGGCAGGTCACGGGACACTGGCCCGCCGGGGCCATCATCAGCATCATCGTGTTCCTGCTGGCAA
Source organism: Actinomycetota bacterium (assembly GCA_947475125.1). GTDB lineage: Bacteria > Actinomycetota > Thermoleophilia > Miltoncostaeales > Miltoncostaeaceae > SYFI01. Next base: position 11,634 of record CANJMX010000014.1, on the reverse strand, counting down.
TTCCATTCGCCGCTCTGCTTGGTGGCTGGTGCCTTCTCGTCTGGGGGATCAACCATCCCGTCCAGCGCATGTGGAAGGCACGGCACCCGGACGCTGACGCGAACCTCTAGGGGAATGCGGGGGCAGGGTCCTCGCGCTCGGCCTCAGCCCCCCTGCCGCGCTGGTGCAGTTCGGCGCTCATTTCGCCACCGATAAGGATGGTGAGCCCGGTGAGATAGAGAAACACCAGGTAGATGACCACCACACCCAGGCTGCCGTAGACGCGGTTGTACGAGCCGAAGTTATCGATGTACAGGCGGAAGAGGTTGGCCACGATCAGCCACCCGGCCACTCCCACCACCGCGCCCGGCACCACCTCGCGCCACCGCACGCCATCCTCATTGGGGGCGAACCGGTACAGCAGCACCAGGAACACCCAGAAGATGAGTGCCGCCGTCACAGCGACCAGTAGCTGGGCGGTGACCGTGCCCAGTCCAGATGCGTTCACCTGGTCGAACATCCACGTGATGACCACCGGGCCAAGCACCGCCATGATCGTGGTGAGGGCAAATACCACGGCGGTGATGGCGGCGAGCCCGAGCGCCCGGGCCTTTCCGTGCACCCACGGGCGGTGTGCCCGCCCGAGGGCATCATCGAGCCCATCGGTGATCGATCCGGTGACATTGCCGGCAAGCCACAGGCCGGTGATCAGTCCGATTGCCAGGAAGATGGCCGACTGCGAGGTGCTGGCCGATGCGGCCTGCAGAAGGCTGTCCAGGAAGTCGGCGACCTGGTCGGGAATGGTGCCCCGGGTGCGGTTGATCAGCTCGGTGTAGTCGGATGGGCTGGCGATGAGCCCGAGCACCGATACCAGCACGAACATAAATGGGATGGATGCCAGAAAGGCCACGTAGGCGAACTGGCTGGCACGGGCCATCTGCCCATGACGGGCCACCCGTGCGGTGACGGCAACCGTAAGGGCCCACAGCGACCGCAGGCCACTGGACACCCGGCCGGCCACCGACGGACCTACCGCGACTGCGACAGCAGCACGGCCAGGTCGGCGTACGACAGGCCGTCGGACTGCTCGGGGAGACCCAGGTCGTGGTCGAGCGCGGTCGCCAGGGCCCGGGCGCGCGACAGGACCGCGTCATGCACGGGCTGCCCGGGGGCGGCGTCGGCGATGCGCTTGGCCTCGTTGCGCAGCTGGTTCAGATCGGCCGCCGGTGAGTTGAACACCGGCTTCTCGGCCGGGGTCCATGTGGGTGCATCGGTGAGTGCTTCATTCTCGGTGGTCACGCGGCCCACCTTATCGCGCACCGGAGGATCAGGCGTCATCCCTCGGGCTCGGTGCCGGACGGGGCGCCGCCAGATCCATCAGCGCCGTCTGACTCGCGAACGCCGCAATGCCCTCATCGGGGTGGCGCCGCACCCATTCCCCGTCCGGCTGCAGCACCCATGCATTGGCGGTATCGGCCAGCATCAGGTCGATCAGTGCCACCATTTCATCGGCCAGCGCCGGGTCCTCAATGGGCGTGATGAGCTCGACCCGGTCATCAAGATTTCGCGCCATGAAGTCGGCCGACCCCATGAGCACACGCCGCTCATCACCGCTGTCGAACGCCAGGATGCGCGAGTGCTCGAGAAATCGCCCCACCACTGAGGTGACGCGGATGTTCTCACTCACCCCCGGGATTCCGGGCAGGAATCCGCAGATACCGCGCACCAGCACCTCAATGGGCACGCCGGCCTGCGACGCACGAAACAGCGCATGGATGATGGGGCCATCAATGAACGAGTTGAGCTTGAGACGGATATGACCGGGGTATCCGTCGGCCTGCCGGGCGGTCACATGGTCGATGGCCTCGATGATGCGGTCGCGCAGGTGCTCTGGGGCCACCAGCGTGGTGCGGTACTCGGGCGCATGTGAGAAGCCGGTGAGGTAGTTGAAGAGGTCGGCGACGTCATCCACCACCTCCTCGCGGCAGGTGAAGAGTCCGATGTCGGTGTACAGACGCGCGGTGGTCGGGTGGTAGTTGCCCGTACCGATATGGGCATATCGGCGAAGACGGTTGCCCTCGCGGCGTACAACCAGACACAACTTCGCGTGGGTCTTGAGCCCGGGCAGGCCGTACACCACGTGCACACCTGCGCGCTCCAGCGCCTTGGCCCAGCGGATGTTGCGTTCCTCATCGAAGCGGGCCTTCAGCTCCACCAGACACACGGTGCCCTTGCCGCGCTCGGCAGCACGGATGAGCGCCGGCACGATGGGCGTGTCGCCCGAGGTGCGGTACAGGGTCTGTTCGATGGTCACCACATCAGGGTCTTCCGACGCCTCGCGCACGAACCGTGCGACGCTCGCCTCGAATGAGTCATATGGGTGATGCACCAAAATGTCGCCCCGGCGGATCTCGGCGAATATGTCGCCCTGCTCATCGCCATCCATCAGGCGGGCGGGCTCGCGCGGCTCCCACGGCGTGTCCTTCAGATCCGATCGGTCGATCCCCGCGATCTGCCGAAGGCACGTGAGGTCGAGCAGGCTCGCGACGGGATACACGTCGCGGTCGCCAATGCCGATGCCGGCCTTGATCTCCTCGAGCAGGGTCTGACTGCTCTCTGCCTCCACTTCAAGGCGCACCGGGCCACCGAACCGACGACGGCTGAGCTCGTGCTCCACCGCATTGAGCAGGTCGTCGGCCTCGTCGCTGATGGAGAAGTCGGCGTCGCGCGTGACGCGGAAGAACACGCGGCGGCGGATCTCCATGCCCGGGAAGAGGTTGTCGAGATGCGCGCCGATGACCTGCTCCACCGGCACCAGGGTCTCGCCGGCCCGGACGAGCCGGGGAATCATGTTGGGTACCTTGATCCGGGCGAACCGCGACTCCCCCGTGCGGGGATCGTGCACGTCCAGACCAAGGTTGAGCGCCAGCCCGCTGATGTACGGGAATGGCAGGCCCGGCCCCACTGCCAGCGGAATGAGGATGGATGCCATCTCGCGCTCAAACCGGCGGTCGAGGTCGGCCCGGTCATCGGCGGGCAGATCCTTGAGATTGGCGATGATGATTCCCTCGCGCGCGAGGGCGGGGCGTACGTCATTACGCCAACACGCCGACTGGCGGGCGCTCATCGCGAGCACGCGTTCGCGGATCCCGGCGAGCACCGCCTCGCGCGGCAACTGATCGGGCGTGGACGATGGACGTCCGGCCTCGAGGGCATCCAGCACGCTTGCAACACGCACCATGAAGAACTCATCGAGATTGCTCGAGAAGATCGCGAGAAACTTGCAGCGCTCCAGGAGCGGCTGCGATGAATCCTCGGCAAGCTCGAGCACGCGCGCGTTGAAGTCGAGCCACGAGAGCTCGCGATTGACATAGAGGCCCGGATCCGCGAGGTCCCGGGCCTGTGCGCTGGTTGCCGACATCAGGTGATCATCGCCCATTTCGCTGGGGCGATCCAGCGGGTGCTGCTATCCGGATACCTGCGCCTGCAGGTTGTAGGTGGGTCGCACCAGACGCGTGGCACCAGCCAGACGCACCTCCAGCACATAATCGCCTGCCCGTGAGGCCGTGTACTTGAGATCCTCGGTACTGCCCGGGTTCACCGCCCCAACCGCCAGCCACTGGCGCGCGAACACGGCGCCGCCGCGGTACACCGGGGAGTTGGGCCGCCAGAGGTACAGATCAACGTCGGCCATATTCGACACCACGGCCTCGGCCGTAAGCGTCTGCCCGGCGTTCAGGTGCACAACTGCACCATCGCGCACGTCTGACCAGGTGCGAAGCCGACCGTACCGCTCACCCTCAAACTGTCCCTTGGCAATGAGCGCGGGGAGGATCCGGGCATTTGGCGGATCGTCATCGGGCTCGGCGGAGTCGTTCACCGGGGTCTTCGCACGAAGCGCCCGCACCAGATCCACCACGCCGGTACCGCGCGCGCGGTCGGTGCCGCTGTTGACTGGCCGCGGGGATCCCATGATGAGCTCAGTCACCTGCGACGGGCTCAACGTGGGGCGGGCGGCCAGCAGGCGAGCGGCAACGCCGCTGATGATGGCGGCGGCCATTGAGGTGCCGGTGCGGTTCTCAAACCTCGCGCCGCCAGTGGCGCCGTTGTTGCCGCTCGAGGAGATGTCCTGCCCGGGGGCCGCGACGGCCACCTGAAGGCCCTGGGTCGACTCCGCGAGAGGCTGGCCGGCGTTGTCAACCGCGCCGACGGCCAACACGTGGCGGTATGCGCCCGGGTACTCCTTGGCCGGGCCGCCGGTGTTGCCCGACGATGCCACCACCAGCACGCCGGCGCGGGTGGCGTCGTTGATGGCGTCCTGCTCGATCTTCGAGAAGCCCGCGCCCTGCAGGCTGAGGTTGATGACCTTGGCGTTGCGCGACACCGCATACCGGATACCCGTCGCCATCGCCTGCGCGGAGGTCTGCCCCTGAGCATCGGCGATCTGCACCGGAAGTATCGACACCCCCGGGCTCGTGGCAGTGCCCGACGCCACGGTGGCGATGATGCCTGCCACATGCGTGCCGTGGCCCTCGGTATCCACCAGCGCGTTGCCGCCGGTGACGAACGTGGTGGCCAATGCGGTGTTGAGACGGTTCGAAAGGCCCGCGGCGGTGGACGTCACGCCGGTGTCGAGCACGGCCACGATGGGCACGTTGACCGGTGCGGGCGAGGCGACCCAGCGAATAGCCCGCAGATAGGGCTGCGCGGTGAGTGCGGCGGTGTCGGGATCGGCCTGCATGGATCCAAACCGGTGGGCGGGTCGGGGGCTGACAGGCGCGACCAGTGCGGGGGGGGTCGCGTGCACTGCCATCACGTCTTCCTCGCGAACGCGACGAACACCAGGCCCGCCACCAGCACGATGCCGGCGATGACCGCAACGAGAATTCCAAAGCCGATGGCCAGAGGAATGGCGATGAGGATCGCCTGGGCGCCTCCCACGATCACCAGCGCGTCGCGCCCGATGCCCGGGCCAACGCGTCCGACCATTCCCGCGCAGGCGGCCAGCACCACGGCGCCGGCGAGGATGACCCAGAGAAGCGACGGGCGCAGCACCAGTAGCACCACGGCCTCAACGGCCGCGAGCAGCACTGCAATCAGCACACGTCGACCCAGAATGGCGCGGTGCCAGCGGGCGCCCTGCCCGGGAGGCTCCTCGTCAATGATCAGTTGAAATTCGGACACGTGCGCGAGGCTAACAGCGCCCGGAGCGCCGCTGGTTGCGGTATGGCACACCGCAACAGGCCCTGCAGGAACACATGCTTGACTAATGCGCATGAATATCGCACTGGTGCGACTCGGAATTGCCCTCGGGGCGCTCGTACTGACCGCTGAGCCCGTGCTCGCGGCCAACACGCCGATGCCAACGGATCCCATGCCATCGAAGGCGGATCAGCAGGCCGCGGTGCAGCGCGTTGCAGCAGTGGGGGTGCCCATCTACCGGGCCGGCCACCAGAAGCGCTACGTGGCGCTCACCTTCGATGACGGCCCGGGGCCCGGCACCGTCAAGGTGATGGATGAGATGCGGCGGTACGGATTCCGCGCCACGTTCTTCACCAACGGCAAGAACTTCGCCAAGTGGCCAGAGACGCTGAAGCGCGAGGCGCGTGATCAGTCGCTCGGCGATCACACGTGGTCTCACCATTACCTGCCCGGCCTGCCGGTGCCGCAGCAGATCTCGCAGGTGTCCACGAGCGTGGCCGCGTCGGAACGCATTACGGGCACGCCGGTGATGCTCTTTCGCTCGCCGTACGGCGCCAGCACAGGTGCAGTGCAGAACTGGCTCAATCAGAAGCGCATGCTGCAGGTGCTGTGGACCCAGGACTCACGCGATTCGCTGGGTGCTTCGTGGACTGAGATCCTGAGGCGCAGCGAGGAGTTCATCACCCCGGGTTCCATCATCCTGCTGCACGAGAACCGGGGCCAGACCGTCAAGGCGGTCAACCGCTTGCTGCCCGAGATCCGCCGCCGGGGATTCAAGGCCGTCACCGTGCCCGAACTGCTGGCGCAGAACCCGCCAGATCTGGTGCAGGTGCGAAGCGACGCGGGCTTGCGCGCAGGCACCAGAACCGGTCGCCACTAGCGCACACTTCGGTTCTGGGGGAGCTGCCACGGGCACCCGGGACGATGGGTGTCACGGAGCACGGCGGCTAACCTGCCCGGCATGACCGACACACCCGATACACCCGATCAGTCCGGCGGCCTCTCGCGCAAGCGTTTCCTGCAGGCAGGCGCGGTGACCGCTGGTTCCATCTACCTGGGCGGCGCGGCGTCGGGGGCACTCGCGAAAGGTTCGAGTGCCACCACGGCCCCGGCCCCCAGCGGCAATCCGGCGGACATGAACATGATCATCTTCATGACCGACCAGGAGCGGTACGTCCAGCACTTCCCCCCGGGCTGGTCCGAGAAGAACCTGCCGGGGCTCACGATGCTCCAGAAGAACGGCCTCACGTTCACCAACGCCACCACGAATGCATGCATGTGCTCACCGGCGCGTTCCACCTTCTTCTCGGGTCGCTTCCCCGCGCAGACAGGTGTGAAGTACACGCTCGAGACCGACATGTACGGGGCGGATTTCCCGCAGGTTGACCTGCCCTTCCCGTCGGCCGCCGCGGCCCAGTCGGTTGGCCAGACCGAGGCGAATCCGCTCCCCAACATCGCGCAGGTCATGGCGGATGCGGGCTACTACACCGTGTACAAGGGCAAGTGGCACTGCAGCAAGTACCCGCCCGCCACTGCACCCGCCGATGCCAACACACGCAACGCGATGTATCCGCCGCAGCCCACCACAGAGCCCGTGGACATGCTGCTGCCGTACGGGTGGTACCGCTGGAACCCGGAAGACGCTGGCGCCGACCAGTCCATTCCCCAGATGGGTGCCGGCCTTGCGGCCAACGACGATCGCTACATGGCGTCGGTGGGCGACTACACCGAGGGCACCGAGGGCGTGCTGCAGTTCATCAAGGCGTGGCCCACCATCAGGCAGAACCTGCCGGCGAACCAGCAGAAGTTCTGCCTGATCGTCTCGATCGTCAACCCGCACGACGTGCTCGGCTACCCGAAGAACTACGCCGCAGCCGGCTTCTCAAACCAGGACCTGCAGGGCGACATCGGTATTCCTGCCACATGGGACGAGGACCTCAGCACCAAGCCGCGCGCGCAGGAGTTGTTCCTCAAGCTCTTCCAACTGTCGGGTCGCATCACCAAGCGGTCGCAGCGCCTTCGCTACCTCAACTTCTACGGGAACCTCATGAAGTCGAGTGATGCGCACCTGCTCGACATGCTTGCGGCGCTCAAGTCGGTGAGCCTGGTTGCCGGTGGTCCGTCGGTGTACGAGCAGTCGCTCATCATCCGCACGGCCGACCATGGCGAGATGGGACTGGCCCACGGCGGCCTGCGCCAGAAGAACTTCAACATGTACGACGAGTCGCTGCGCATTCCGCTCGTGTATTCGAACCCGAGCCTCTTCCCGAAGCCGCGCACGAGCAGTGCGCTGGTGTCGCACGTGGACATAGTGCCGACCCTCGCAAGCCTTGTCGGGGCGACGCAGGTGACCACGTCCGGCGTGGACTACTCGGGCATCGTCCTCGGCAAGAAGAAGGCCGTACAGGACTACGTGGTGTTTACGTACGACGACTTCCAGGCAGGCCAGGCCAGCGGCCCGTACATCCCTGCGCCGCAGCACATCGTGGGTATCCGCGAAGCGCGCTGGAAGTTCGCCAAGTACTACTCGGTGGCCCCCGATGTGGCGCCGCCTGAGTTCGAGATGTACGACCTGCAAAAGGACCCTCTGGAGACGACGAACCTGGCGTACCGCGGCTACACACGCACGCCGGAGGAGCAGCGGCAGTTCGTACGCCTGCTCGCAAAGCTGAACAAGGTGCAGGCCGAGCGGCTCCAGCCGCTGCCCAGCACGATCGAGCCCCCCATTCCCGCTCCCGCGTTCCGAAGCGGTATGGCATGAGGCTGCGCTCGATTATCCGAACGGGCCTCGTGGCCCTGCTGGCAATGATGGGCATCTGGACTGCCGGCACCGCATCAGCCGCACCGGCGACTGCTTCCGTCGCGGTTCAGATCGCAGGCAAGACCCACCTCAATACCGTCATCAGCCCCACGGTGCTGCAGGACGTCGGCACGGTCAAGGGCAGCCCCATCGGCAGTGGCGACATCACGCTGGTGTACACGCTGTCGCCGCCCACCGGCATTGCCAAGACAACGTTCACGATCACCAACGCCAATGGCACGGTGACCGGCAACTGTCTCTCCAATTACAGCGTCACCCGCCTGCACATCACGTTTACCGGTGCAGGCCAGATCACCGGGGGCACTGGGTCGTACGCAGGTATCAAGGGGATGATGCTGCGGTTTGCAGCCATCCACTCGATCACCGGCAAGAAAGAGGCCGTGTCGTTTCGCGGCCGCGCAACGAAGCCGACCTGACGCCGCATGACTGAGGGGCACCCCCACATGGGGGTGCCTCTGGCCGGATATCGTCTTCGGGACCGACCCGGAGGCTCCAGATGGACGGCCCGGCCCTGCCCGGATCACCCCCGCGTGTGCTCGTAGTGGAGGACAACGACTTCACCCGTATGACGCTGAGCGGCGCGCTCGTGAACGCTGGTGTCGACGTGGTGGGCGAGACCGGCAGCGCTGCCGAGGCGATCCGCATCGCCCGGCGTCGTGCGCCCGACGCCGCCATGCTCGACCTCGACCTGGGCGCAGGGCCCAGCGGTGTTGACCTTGCAACCGAACTGCGGAGAATGCTGCCCTCCATCGGCCTGGTCATTCTCTCCTCGTACGAGGACCCCCGCCTGACCGGACGCAACGTGAGTCACCTCCCCGGTGACGCCATCTACGCGGTAAAGGGTCGCACCGGCGATGCGCACCAGTTGGCCGATCTGCTCGACCGCGCGATCGTCGCAGCGCGGGACGGCGAAGGGCACGTGGGCTCGCCCCAGCCCGCCCGCAGCAATCTGACCGATGCGCAGATCGACGTGATGCGGCTGGTGGCAGCCGGCATGTCGAATACGCAGATCGCCACGGCCAGGTTCGTGAGCGAATCGTCGGTCGAGCGGATCATCGGGCGCATTGCGGTGGAGATCCAGATCCCTGACGGCGCCGGGAACAGGCGCGTGCTGATCGCACGCGAATACCTTCGCATGACCGGTGCGACCATCCCCGAACACGGTGACTGAACAGCGCGCAACGCGCGGTGCGCGTATCGGCGGGCGGTGGGCGGTGTCCGCCCGGGGTACGTTGCTTTTGGGGGCCAGCATGTTGCTGGCATCGCTCGTCCGGAGCCTCCAGTTCGAGACCTGGAGCGTCGGTGTCATCGTCGGTTGGTTCGCGGGGATGCTCGGCGTCGTGGTGGTCGCCGTTCTCGTCGACCGAACCGCCTTCCGGAACCGGCGCACGGTGCCCGTCCCCACATGGTGGGTCATTGCCTATGGGGCCGTCTCCGGGGCCGTGTGGGCGCTCATCGCCGTGCCCATCATCCGGGCATTCTCGACGGACTCCGCCCCCTCACTGTGGACGACATTCGGCCAATCCATCGTGCTGACCGTACTGGTGCTCACCGGTTGTGCTGCGGTATCCAGCGAGATTGAGATCAGCCGGATCAGGCGCGCCGCGATGATGCGCCAGTTGCTGGAGATCCGCTCGCAGGACGTATCGCGTGCCGTGCTCGGCGATGCGATGCGGGTGGCGATTGAGGCCGAGATCACCAGTGCCACGGCCGAGATCCGCGGGCAACTCGAGTCGGCGGGGGCCGGAACTGACGGTCGTACGCACACCGACTTCGCGCGAGGCCTCACCAACGCGGTTGACCGCGATCTTCGCCCCCTGAGCGCACGCCTCGCCGGTGCCGCGACCGATCCCATTCCGGCACCGGGAGTCGCACGGTCACTGGGCTCCCTTCTGGCTGCGCTCACCGTGATTCCCGGCTGGACCGCAGTGCTCATCGGCGTGACGGGCGTGCCCGTCATCACCTCCGGCACGGGCGTCCCCGCCGCGCTGGTCCGCGCCAGCGTTGCGGGCGTGCTCGTGTGGTGCGCCCTGGCCCTCACCAGGCGTGTCGTGTCCCGGCGCCCGCATCTCGCGCACATGGAACTGCCAATGGGAGCCGCAGCTGCGACGGGCCTCATGGTCATCAACTTCGTTATCGGCCGGGTGCTCTTCGATGCTGCCTACCCCTGGACGATCCTGGGGGTGATCATCGTGTGGGTGCCGATGATGACGCTCCTCACCGCGGTCGCGGCCCGCACCATTGCCGAGGGCACACCACGCATGCGTGCGATGGAATTCGCCGTCGACGAGCGACAGCTCACGTCACTCGCGGCCAACCGGGAGTTCGTACGGGTGAGCCGCGAACTCGCCCAGTACGTCCATGGCACGCTCCAGAGCCACCTGCTGGCAACAGCCTTTGCAATTGATGAGGCATCGCGCACGGGGGACCCACGGGCGTTGGACGCCGCCATCGCCAAGGCACAACTGGCATTCGACAGCCCGCAACGGCAGGCCATCCCCGACCAGTCCCTGATGGAGGCGCTCCTGGCACAGTCCGCGCTCTGGGAGGGTTTCGTGGCGGTCACCATCGACATCGGTGCCGATGTCCGGGGCATGGGACCGGCCGACGTACCGCGGGTGACCCGTGTGGTGGAGGAGGCCATCAGCAACGCGCGCAAGCATGGCCGGGCGCTGGCGGTGGCCGTGACGGTGAATCCGGCGCCCGGCGACAGCGTGCGCATCACCGTGCGCGATGACGGTATCGGCCCCACGGGCGGCGCACCGGGGCTCGGGTCATCGCTCCTTGATGATGCCGCCGGAACGGAGTGGCAGCTGCGCTCTGCCCCTGGGGGCGGTGCGGTGCTGACAGTCGCCATGCCGCTCGGCTCCGCACCGGCCCGGGTCTAGTCCGCCCCGGGGAATCGGGCGCGCAGCACGCGGCCACCGGGGGTCTCGTGGATCATCTGCTCGGCGATTGCATCGGCCCCCGCAGCCGTGGCAGACACCCCGCAGAACGCCGACCCACTCCCGCACAGCAGCGCCGGCGACGCACCCGCGCGCAGAAGGGCATCGCTGAGACGGCCGAGGTCGGGTGCCAGAGTGCGCGCCGCTGGCCACAGGTCGTTGCGGCACCAGGCCCCGAGTCCCGCAGCGTGCGGTGGTGGCGCGCCGTCGGCGGTATCCGCCTCAGGTGCGGGGAGGGCATCAAACGCTTTGTACACAGCTGCCGTGGACAGGCCCACACCGGGTGCGACAATGACGCACTCGAACGCCGGGGCCGATGCGGGCTCCAGCATCTCACCGCGTCCGGTGGCCCACTGCGCACCGCCGCGGATGAAGAACGGCACGTCCGACCCCACGGCCGCGGCGGCGCGCTCGAGGCGTTCGGGGGCGAGACCCAGACCCAGCAGTTCGTTGGCGCCGCGAAGAACGGCCGCGGCGTCGCTTGAGCCACCACCCACCCCGGCCTGAGACGGCAGCACCTTGTCGATATCCACCGCGAGCGGCGGGAGCGGTTCCCCCACCTCGGCCTCAAGCGCGTCGAGGGCCGCCCACGCGAGGTTTGCCGGGCCGTCGATGCCCGGGCAGCGAACCGCTCGCTCCGCGGCCCGGGTGACCGTCACGCGATCCGCGGGGCCGTCGAGGGCCACC
>CANJMX010000013.1 GCA_947475125.1 Actinomycetota bacterium | reverse complement strand
GACTCCGCATGCGATCCGACCCCGGGTACATGTACCCCGGCACCGGCGGGGTCCCTCTCTGGCGGCGTCACTCAGATCATGTGGATGACGGATGCCTTCGTCGCTGCCAAGCAGGATGGCTCGGTGGTTACCTGGGGCAGCAGCGGCTCGGGCGGTAGTTCGTTGATCCCGGTGGGCGGCGCACTTACGGGTGTTGGGCAGGTGTTCTCCAACGACAGCGCAGGTGCCGCCGTGAGGGATGATGGCTCGGTCGTCACCTGGGGCGGGCCCGACACCGGGGGCGATCCAGGTTGCGACCCGACCTCTCAGACATGTAGTCCTGCTCCCCCGGGCAGCCTGTCGTCGGGAGTCATCTACATCGCGTCGCCATTCGTCAATGCCCCCACGCCGCCGTCGGCGCCCACCTCACTGGTCGCGACTGCGGGTGATGCCAGTGCAAGCATCGAATTCACGGCGGGCGCCGCGAATGGTCAGCCCATCACCGGCTACGAATACTCACTCAATGAGGGGGCATGGACAGCGGCCTCGCCAGCCACCACCGTGAGTCCAGTGGTCATCAGTGGTCTCACCAACGGCACCACGTACGCGGTACGCCTGCGGGCCATCAACTCGCGTGGCCCCGGGCCGACCAGCACGTCGGTCAACGTGACCCCCGTCGCCACGGCTGCAGCCAGCACCGGCGTGCCGGCCCTTGCGGGCCGCACCACCTGCGCACGTCTTATCTGCACCACCCGGGGGCGCGTGCCGTCGGGTACCACCCGCGTCACGCAGGTTGGGGCCGCCATATCGACAGCAGCGCAGCATCGCGCGAGCACGCATGCAGCCACCTCAACCCGGCGGGTGCGCGGCACATGCACCATCGCGGGCAGTGGCACGGCACGTACCTATACCTGCACCATTCGCCTCTCACGCGGTCGCTGGGCAATCACCACCACGGCGCTGAAGGGCTCCACGGCGGTCGCGCGGGCGGTCAAGAACGTGCGGATCTCGTGGGTGGCTCCCAAGCGGGCGGTCACTGGCTGATTGCGTCGCCGCAGCGTCGTCAGGCCCCGGGCCCGACGCGCACGGCGTGGGGTGCGAGAAACATATTTCTGGGTGACGCGAGTACGATGAGATACGTCCATCCCCCATCGTAGGGACAACATGCCCCGCACCGTTCGCCTTGTCGCTGCCGCGGCCATCATCGCGCTGCCGTTGCTGCTCGCCAGTTGCGTCCGCACCGCCAGCAGCGAAACCGAGTTCCGTAATGCGACGTCATTTGCCGCCCTCAAGGTTGATGGCTCGGTGGTGGCGTGGGGGGCTCCGGACCTGGGTGGCGATCCCACCTGCACGATCAAACCGGCGTCTTGCGGTGCCGCCCCGGCTGGAAGCCTGTCGTCGGGGGTCGTCAACATCTTCTCGTCGTACGGTGCTTACGCGGCGCTCAAGCAGGACGGCTCACTGGCGGTGTGGGGCGCCTCGGTAGGAGGTGGTGACATTTCATGCACCACCGACAGCCCCACGTGCCATCCAGTGTCACAAGCCACTCTTTCGTCAGGTGTGCGCACCGTGGCGTCGACGCTTGGAGCATTTGCAGCCACAAAGGCGGATGGCTCCGTGGTGACCTGGGGCGAGGCGGGTTCCGGTGGTGATGCCTCGTGCGCTACACCCGACGAGTGCAGCCCCGCTCCCGCCGGCAGCCTGTCGTCGGGTGTGGCGCAGGTGCAGGCGAACGCCGGAGCCTTCGCGGCGCTGAAGAGCGATGGCACGGTGGTGGCCTGGGGTGCTCCGGCAGTCGGCGGCGATGCATCACAACCTGTGGGTGGTGCCCTCACCGGCGTCACCGCCGTGGTGCCCAACTCCGCGGCGTTCGCCGCCATCAAGGAGGGCGGCGCGGTGGCCACGTGGGGTACGCCCCTCCTGGGTGGGGACTTCACCTGTGCGGAAGACCAATGCTCGGCTGCACCCGGTGACAGCCTTTCGTCGGGCGTCACATCAATCAGCAGCACCATGGCGGCCTTCGCGGCGCTCAAGGCCAATCGCTCTGTGGTCACCTGGGGAGCAAACTCCTTTGGCGGTGACTCGTCGTCCCCCGTGGGAGGTGCCCTCACCGGCGTTACTGCCATCGCGGCCGGCGACTTCGCATTCGCGGCCCTGCGAAGTGGTGGCTCGGTGGTCACGTGGCCCGCTGGCCCATGGGGCGGAGATTCGGCCTGTACGCCGTCGGATGCGTGCGAGCCAGCGCCGGTCGGATCGCTCAGCGATGGGGTCGTCGCACTGTTCGCGAACGAGCGGGCATTCGCCGCCCTCAAGCAGGACGGGTCGGTGGTGGCGTGGGGTGATCCGCTCTACGGCGGCGACCCTTCATGCACCCTGGACGGGTGTACTGCTGCACCGGCGGGATCCCTCTCCGGCGGTGTCACCCAGATCATGTCCACCGGACCCGTGACCCCTGGCCACGGGGGCGCATTCGTCGCCCGCAAGCAGGATGGTTCGGTGGTCACCTGGGGTGCAACGGCCACTGGAGGCGATTCCTCTGCACCGGTGGGCGGCGCGCTGACCGGCGTCTCGCAGGTGTTCTCCAACGACACCACAGGTGCCGCCGTGAGGGAGGATGGCTCAGTGGCCACCTGGGGCGCGGCAGAAAATGGTGGCGATCCGGGCTGCGCCCCCTCCTCTCAGACGTGCAGTCCCGCGCCGCCGGGAAGCTTGTCGTCGGGAGTCATCTACATCGCATCGCCATTCGTCGATGCACCCGCGCTGCCATCGGCACCCACTTCCCTGGCGGCAACCGCAGGTGACGCCAGCGCCAGCATCGCCTTCGCGGAGGGCGCCGCGAATGGTCAGTCGATCACCGGCTACGAGTACTCACTGGGCGAGGGGGCATGGACGGCGGCCTCGCCAGCCACGACCACGAGCCCAGTGGTCATCAGCGGCCTCACAAATGGCACTACGTACGCGGTACGCATGCGGGCCACCTACGTCCGTGGCGCGGGGCCGACCAGCGCATCGGTCAGCGTGACCCCCGCCGCCCCGGGCGCAGTCACCACCAGCGTGCCAGCACTTGCGAGCCGCACCACCTGCGCGCGCCTCGTCTGCACGACCCAGGGCCGGGTGCCGTCTGGTGCCACCCGCGTCACCCAGATTGCCGCCGCCACGTCAACGGCAGCGCAGCATCGCGCGAGGGCGCACGCAGCCACCTCAACCCGGCGGGTGCGCGGAAAGTGCGCCATCGCGGGCAGCGGCAAGGCACGTACCTATGTCTGCACTACCCGCCTTTCCCGCGGTCATTGGGCAATCACCACCACGGCACTGAAGGGCTCCACGGTGCTCGCGCGGTCGGTCAAGAACGTGCGGATCTCATGGGTGGCTCCCAAGCGGGCGGTCACCGGCTGATTGCGTCGCCATCGCGTCGTCAGGCCCTCGGGGGCATCACGACGCGATGGCGAGGGATGTGGGATGCGGGGCATGTACCTCGCGCACCAGTACTGCACCTCGCCTCGCAGCGGACCCGCGGCAATGCCCGTCGTGCGCCCCGCCATCAACGTCATTGCCAACGCCCAGTACCAGCCGGGTTCGGGGGCGCCCTCCCGGCGGGCTACATTTCACCCGCACCGCCCTCGTAGCTCAGGGGATAGAGCACAGGATTCCTAATCCTGGTGTCGGAAGTTCGAATCTTCCCGAGGGCATTGACGATTCACCCTCCTCCAGACGCTGGGGGTCAGCACATGGTCAGCAGGCGGCTTCGTACTGGGCCGCACTCGAGGCACCAACGGCCGAGCGCTGCATCTGAGGTGCCGGGCACATCGACCGGCACGACGGGTCAGGTGCCCGTTGGGCCGGGAGGTGCCGCCGTGCAGGTGACCGCCATCCGCGGTGCGTTGTTGAGCGTCTGCAGCACCACGCAGTAACGCTCGGTCAGGCGCATGAGCGTTGCCACCTGCTCGTCATCGGCATCGGTCTGCAGGTCGAACGTGAGGCGGATATCGCTGAGACCCACGGGCGCGTCGCGGTCAACGGCCAATGTGCCACGCACGTCCAGGTCGCCCTCGGCCCGCACGGTGCCGCCCGCCACCGGAATGTCAAGCGCGGTGGCCACGGCCCGCAGCGTGACGCCGGCGCAGGCAACCAGTGCCTCGAGCAGCATGTCGCCCGAGCACAGCTGAGTGCCGTCGCCGCCAGTCGCCGGGTGCAGCCCGGCCTCGGCCAGGGCACGACCTGTGTCGACCGAGCAGGTGAGTCCTTCGCCCAGTCGGCCCTGCGCCGACAGCGTCACCACTGCCGCCGCCGGGTCGCGTTGGTACTGGTCCTTCAGCGGCGCCTGCAGCGCCCTCAGCGAATCACTGGTGTGCATGCCGTCACCTCTCGTCGCGCCCGGTGTGGGCATGGTCGCCGATACGACGACGGGGTGACGGCCCCTGGCCCTGGTCATCCCGTCGGGTGCTCGGCCTTCTGCGGACGGTGCGATCTGTTTTGCCTCTTCCACACGACAGATGCCCGTCGCATGGTGTGCGGGTCCCAGACCGGTCTGGTGGCGATTATGCGCCCGACCCATTCCGGGCGCACCTCCGCAAATGGACGGGATCCTGCTGCGCCGCGATCCATGAGTGGCACGGCGACATGTCGGATGCGCCCCCGTAGCTCAGGGGAGAGAACACGGGGTTCTTAGTCTGGGTGTCGCAAGTTCGAATCGTGCCGAGGGCATTGACGATTGACTCCCGCTCAACCGGGGACAGCGCACGGGTCAGCACACGGCCCCCCGGGGGACGGCATGCACGTGGGCGTCCCGTAGAATCCCGCGGCTGACCCGGCCATGAATTCCAGAAGGAGCCCTCGTGCCTGCACGCACGCCCCTCATCCCACTTATGGTCATCTCCGGGCTTGCCCTCGGCGCAGCCACTGCGCTCGGCGGTATTGCAGTCGCGCCTCAGGGCGCCTGGGTACAGCCGCCCTACGGAGTGTCGGTGTTTCCGCAGCCGGCTGACGACCCGCAACTGGCAGCTGCCCCGGATGGGTCCGTCGCCTTCGTGTGGGAGGGATGGGACGGCGCGCACTGGCAGATCCGCAGGCGCAATCGCACCGCGGGTGGCGTGATGCAGGGCATCCGAACGTTGTCTGCGGCGGGAGCAAGCCACGAGGATCCGCGGGTGGCCACCGGCCCCGATGGCACCACGGCCGTGGCCTGGAAGAACATGCGTGAGTGGAATCGCGTTGTGCAGGTGCGCATCCAAAAGCCGGGGGCCTCGTTCGGGTCCACGCAGACGCTGTCGAGCAGTACGGGAGATGCCACCGAGGACCGCGTCGCCGTCGGCCCGCAGGGGCAGACGGTGGTGGCATGGGCATGGAACACCGGCGACGGGCGTGTCATCCAGACCCGCACCCGATCCGCTGGCTCCAAGCGATTCGCCCCCACCACCACGCTGTCGGCGAGGGGTGGCGACGCCATTGACCCACAGATCGCCATCGCACCAGACGGCACCGTGACCATCGCATGGGAGCGCGCCTCAGCCTCTGGTGCGTCAGTCATTCAGGTGAGCACACGCAGGCCGGGTGAGCACTTCGGCAAGCTCAGTCAGGTGTCGAAGTCGGGCGGCGCAGCCACCGACGTCGCACTTGGCGTGGACGCGTCGGGGATGGTCACCACCACGTGGGAGCGCGTCACCCCGAAGGGTGTCGTCATCCAGGCCCGCCGCGGCCAGGCAGGGCAGGGGATGGGCCCCATCACCGATCTGTCCACCGCCGGCGTGCACGCGAGCGACTCCGACCTGGGTGTGGGCCCCGACGGCACGGTCACCGTGCTGTGGGAGTTCGACTCCACCACACGCGACATGAAGATCGTCCAGTCGCGCACCCTGCCGGCGGGCGGTACGTGGGGCCCCATTGAGACCCTCTCGAGGCGAGCCACCAGCCGGCCCGACCCCAAGTCGGCACCCGATGTCGACGATCCGGTCATCGCGGTGGCTGGCGACGGTACGGCGACGGGGATGTGGAAGCAGGTCGGCTCCAACGGACAGGTCCGGATTCAGACGCGCACGCGTCCCGCGGGCGGTACCTGGGGCCCTGCCACCTGGCTGTCGGCGTCCAACCGCGAGGCTGATGAGCCCCGCCTCACTGTCGCACCGAGCGGTGTGGTCACCGGCGTGTGGAAGCTGGCGACCGGTCACAAGGTGGTTCCCGAGCAGAACTTCTGGCTGCAGGGAATGTCCACGGCCGCGCCCGCAGCTGGCTGACAAACGCAACACCCCGGCGCGGAATACTGCGCACGGGGGTCTTGTCTCACGCGTGATACTTTGATGCGATGGAGCGCGTGACCATCAGGGACCTGAGGAACCATGGCGGCGATGTGGTTGATCGCGTGACGGCGGGGGAGACCGTGATGGTCACGCGGGCAGGCACGCCTGTCGCAGAGCTCCGGCCGCTCCGGCGCGATGCAATTGATGCCGCCACGCTCCTCGGGCGCTGGCGCAATCTGGCCCCCGTCGATCCCCAGCGGTTTCGTGCAGATGTCGACGCAGTCGTGGATCAGTCGCTGTGACACCTGGCGACGTGGGGCTGCTCGACACCAGTGTGGTCATCGCGCTCCCCTCACTCGCCGACCCGACCGTACTTCCCGATGAGCCGGTCATCAGCGCGGTGACGCTTGCCGAACTCACCATCGGCCCGCTCGTGGCAGGGAACTCTGCCGAACGTGCTCGTCGGCAGGCGGTGCTGCAGCAGGCTGAAGCCGACTTCGAACCCCTGCCCTTCGATGCTGCGGCCGCACGCGCCTTCGGGACTGTCGCGGCAGCGCTCCGGTCGCGCGGTCGAAAGCCCGCGGCCCGGGCATTCGATGCACTGATCGCGTCGGTTGCACTGGCAAATGGCCTACCGCTCTATACGGCGAGCGTCGCAGACTTTGCGGGTATCCCGGGCCTTCGGGTTGTGGGCGTGGCGATCCCGTCTGGGGCTTCTTAGCCACGAGGGGGGCAGGGCCTGATCCGGGCCCGCACCACATCTGGTCTAGGCCACTCGCAGAAGCCAGTCGCGCAGAGCGCCAAAGGTGGCGTCGTGGTCTCCGAAGTCGTGGCCCACGCCGTCCAGCATTCGCACCTCCACATCCGCGTGGCCGTCGGCCCGCGCCCGGTCGGCAAGCCTGTCGGCATCAATGGGTGCCACGATCACGTCGTCGCTCCCCTGCACCAGCAGCACCGGTGCGGGTACCCGGCCCACGTGCAGATACGCCTTCGCGGCCTCGGATTCGGGCCCGCGGCTGTGCCACCACGTGCGCGCGGTGTACACGCCCGCGGCATGGGGACTGTCGTCGGCGAGGTACATGCGGTGGATCACCAGACTGATGTCGTCCTCGGGGTCGGCATCGGCGTACGGCCGGCAGATCTCCACGAGTTCCTCGTACGACGGCGAGGCCCCGCATCTGTCCATGCGGGCACGGCTCGACTCGGGAAGGCTCCAGGCGGTGCCGAGCCCCACCGCGCCCACAATCGGAAGACCCAGATCGTGAGCGGCGCAGTAGAGCGCAGCCGTGGCACCGAGCGAGTAGCCCGACACCAGCACGTGGTCGTAGCCCTCGCCCGCGAGCCACGCGGTGGCCGCCCGTACGTCCTCCAGCACGTCTTCCAGCACGGCCGTACCGAAGAGCTGCGACACGTTGCCAATGCGGGTATCCATGGTGAGAATCGGTACCCCGAGCCCCGCGATCGGACCGCGCAGAAAGCGGAGCGCGCCCACACTGAGGTTGCCCTGGTTGCCGTGCAGGTGCACGACTGCCGTGCGCCGCCCCGTCTCCTGAATCCGGGCATCGGTGGGGGCGGCATGGCGCTCGAAGATACCGTCATGCAGGCTGCCATCGGGGCCGCGCACCGTCACGAGTCGCACGTTGCCGGTCGCCGCCCCGCGCGGCGGAACCGTTGCGCGGCGCCCCTCGGGCAGAGAGGCGATCCACGCCGCGGCACGATCCGCCACCTCGGGCACCATCCCCCAGAATGTGTGGTCGGCACCGGGCACGTATTCCAGATGCACCGGAAGCCCGGCGGCCCGCGCGGCTTCGGCCAGATTCTCGCCGTCGCCACCCGGCAGCACCGAGTCGCTTCCCGCCTGGATGAGCGCGAGGGGCACGCCGATATCGCGAATGCGATCCACCGACACGGGATTGCGCGACTCCGGACCACGGCACTGCCACCAGCAGCGCAGCGACCATGCCTCGGCGTCGTAGGGGGAGTCGGTGGGTCCCGCCCCCCGATGGACGACCACCACATCGTCCCCGCCATCGCGATCCACCCCGGCGCGTAGCGCCATGCGCGTTACCTCGGTGTACGAGGGCTGCGCGCGCAGGCGGGTCCACCGCGCGCGCATCGACTCCGGGAGGCTCCACGGGTGGGCCAGCGTGCACAGGCCCACCACCTCTGGCGGCCGGCGCAGCGCCTGGTAGTTGGTGACGATGCTGGCACCGAGGCTGTAGCCCATGAGCACCACACGCTCGAAGCCGATCTCCCGGGCGAGGTCCATTGCGCCCGCGAGGTCGTCGGGAGTGTTGTCAAACAGGCCTCCGCCGTACACCACTCCAAAGTTGGCCATGCGCGTGTTGATCGACAGCGCCGCGTATCCATGGTGAGCGAGTTCAAAGGCCAGGCGCCGCGGAACCCCGCCCATGTAGTTGCCGAGCGACCCGTGCACCACGATCACCAGCGTGCCCGCCTGGGGCAGGGTGTCGTCCCGGGGTCGCATGAGCAGGCCATCCCAATGCTTATGGTCCGCAGTACGGATGACCACCAGTTCGGCATCCGCGTCCAGATCATCGTGCCCAAACTCCGTGTGGGGACGCGCGCCAGAGCGCATCGACACGGGGTCGGGGCGCAGGTCGTCGGACGGCGGGCGGGGGTCGGTCACGGGCCCATTATTGCCGCGGCGGAGGTACCGCGCCCACGTCTGTGGGGCCACCACCAGCCGCCGCAGCCCAACGCGCTCAGCGTCATCAGGCCGAGCATGAGGCAGATGATCGCCGCGCCACCATCACGGTGGCGGCCCGGCCAGACCCACCCAGCGCATCGTCACGACCGCATCGTTCACGTGCACCGGGGGAGATGCCGAACACCGGCCAGTCGGTACACCACTCGCTCCGCCTGAGCCGCAGGGGGCCTCACGAAGGCCGCCCGCAGCCCCTCAATCGCGGGCTGAATATGGGCGTGCGATATCGGCGTCCGCCCGGGCAATGGCACGCGCAGCACGTGATGGGCCACCGACCAGCAGATGGAAGGGTTGGAACCATGCCAACTCGCGCCGCTTGCGCCGATGGCATCCCTTTCGGCATGCACCGGGCGTGCATCCCGCCAATGGGAGAGAGGTGAACGAAAAGGGGGCTCATGGGCGAGGTGGGGGTACAGTCGCGCCCATGATCGATCCCAACGACTCTGGCCTGCAGGGAGGAGCCCCCCCGCCAACCTTCGGTGATCTCACCAAGATGCAGCGGTACCGGGCGCTCACGCGAATGATGGTGCGCACGATGCTCACCGTCGCCATCCTCATCACCGTCTACGCGGTGATGTCGCCCAGCGACCTCGCCGACGGGAACGTCGGCATGCGGCTTGTGGGAGCGTTGCTGGTGTTCACGGCGGTGCTTGCCATGCAGGTCTTCGCGATCATCCGGGACCCGCTGCCCGAGTTGCGGGCCGGGTCGTCCATGATCACCGCCGTCACCCTGCTCGTGCTCATGTTCGCAATGACCTACGCCACGCTGGCCAGCGCGAACCCCGAGTGGTTCTCGGAGCCCTTGGACAAGTCGTCGGCCATCTACTTCACGGTCACCATTCTGGGGACCGTGGGATTTGGCGACATTACCGCCGTCAGCCATACGGCACGGTGGGTGGTCACCACCCAGATGATCGTCGACCTCATTCTGGTGGTGGCACTGGGCCGGTTGCTGCTCACCGCGGCCCGGGCCGGACGAGTGCGTCAGGCGCGCCGGGCGTCAGAGACCGGAGAGACCCCGGCCGACGACGACGCTACGCGCTGACGGTATTGGAGAGCGCGGAGGTACTGGTGGGCGTGATGGCCCGCACCTGCACCTTGGCGCCGCGTCGCACCGATGCCCGGATGACGCCATTCGTGTGGGCCATGCGACCAATGATGCGTCCATTGGCGAATACCTGGTAGCCAGTGGCACCCGGGCTTGCTGTCATTCGAATGGTGAGGGTGTGGGAGGTGCGCCGCACTGAGCGAAGGCGCGGGGTGGCAAGAATGTCGCGCGAGTGGATGCCACCCGGGCGTCCGTGCACGGGCGGCGTGGATGGGTTCCCGGGAGCGGGGGTCCCTGAGCCGCCACCACGCGGGCTGGGAGTGGGTGTGCCTGGTGCTCCCGGGGTGGCAGGGGTGCCGGGGGTGCCGGGAGTGCTGGGAGTGCTGGGCGCGGGAACGACCCCCGAGTTGATGTCGAGCAGGAGGTTGGCCGACTGCGGCCCGATTCCTGAGATGACGTCTGTCGTGGCCCCGTCCCGGATTGCGGCGGCCACGGTGGCGGGGGTGGCGCCGGTGCTGCCCGAGAGCAGAAGCGCTGCGGCACCGGCCACGTGCGGCGATGCCATGGACGTCCCCGACAGCGAGCGTGATCCGGTCGTGGAGGTGTTGGATGCCGATACGATTCCTGAGCCCGGCGCAAACACGTCTACGCACGAGCCCCAGTTCGAGTAGTAGGCCATCGCATCATTCGACTCCGTGGCGCCCACCGTGATGGCAGAGGGCTCCGATGCCGGGGATGCCCCGCATGCGTCGGCGTTGCTGTTTCCCGCCGCGACGGCGAAGGTGATGCCATCGGCAACCGCTGATCCCACAGCGGCGTTCAGTGCCTGTGAGTAGCCGCCGCCCAGGCTCATATTGGCGACGGCGGGCACGCCGGCCTGATGGTTGCTCGTCGCCCAGTCGATGCCAGCGATCACGCCCGATGTGCTGCCGCTGCCAGCGCACGAGAGGACGCGAACCGGAACGATGGAGACTGCAGGCGCGATGCCAAAGGTGGCTCCGCCCACGGTGCCGGCCACGTGTGTTCCGTGGCCGTTGCAGTCGGTCATGGGATCAACGGCCGGGTCGCCGGGGTTCGCAGCATGCACTGCGTCGAATCCAGACTGCACCCGGCCGCCGAAGTCCACGTGATCGGCTTGCACGCCGGTGTCGATGATGTAGGCGGTCACCCCTCCGCCGTCGAGCGGTGCGGTGATGCGGCCGTCCAGCGGAAGCGCGCGCTGGTCAATGCGGTCCTGACCCCACGAAGTGACGGCGCGATCCTGTGCGGCCCCCGATCCTGGTGCCGACGGCGGTGCCGCTGGCGGCGTGGGTGCGGGTGGTGCCACTGGTGCCGCCGCCGCGGTGCTCCATGCAAGGGTCGAGTCGCCCGAATGGCCACCGTATCCGTCGACGACGATGCGGTAGGTCGTGCCCGCAGTCACGCTGACGCCGAGGGAGCTGCTGAGGAGCCCCCCACCGGCATCATCGTTGGCGCCGTTTGGGAGCCCGGTGAGGGCTTCGACAGCCGACCCGGTGTAGACCGCCAGCATCGTGTCGTAGTTGCTTCCCGCGGTGGACACCGACAGCATGCCCGTATCGGTGGCGGTCCACGAGTACCAGATGGATGATCCGCTGTTCCCCCACACCGGCAACGGCGTGGGCTCGCCGACCTCGCGCGTCGCGTTGGCGGTTGACCCGGTGATGGTGCCCGAGTCGCCCGAAAGTGCGGCTGCACCCACGAAGGAGTCGTTGGCCGGAGCTGGCGCGGGCGCCGGGGCCACAGGCGTCGCGGTGAGATCCCAGTTCAGGGTGGCCGCGCCGGACTGTCCACCCCATCCATCAATGGCGATGCGGTACGTGGTTCCCGCGGTGACGGCGAAGGTGATGGCGCTTGTGGTCCCGGCCGCGTCGTCGTTCGCGGCCAACTGGGTGAGAGAGCCGAGGGCATCGCCGGAGTACGCGGCCAGCAGCGTGTCGAATGCACTGTTCAGGGTGTCCATGTGGACCGTCCCTGATGACGGCGCAGTCCACGTGAACCACACGGACATATGGCCGGATGAGGAGAAATGGACGGGCTCGGCGGTCTGGCGCGTGGCCCCCGCAGTGGTGGCGGTGACGGTGCCGCTGGTGCCGCTGATCGCCTGGCTCCCGGCAAAGTCGTCGTTCGCCGGCGCAGTCGCAGCGCTGACCGGAGGAACTGGGGCGCCGGGCGATGCATCGATGCTCATGGGACGGTCGGGCTCCACCAGCAGCACGTCGGGGTCACGGTTGAGGCGGGCGATGTCGGCTTTATCAAGCTCGGCCACAAAACCCTTGCCGATGGCCCGGAACGTGTCGCCCACGTCGTTGCCCCGGCGCTCCTCGGTGCGCACCTTGGCGGTCAGGCTCGCAGATGGATCGATCATCACGATCTGCGGTGTCGCGGTGTCGGCCGCCGATGCCGTCGCGGTACCGAGCACTCCCGCGATCGCGATGCCGCCGAGAATGGCGACGAGTGCGCGGGGAGTTCGGAGTGTGGGGAGGGAGGACACGCGGTGAGGCTACGCCCGGAATTATTGATTTCGGCGATTCGCACACGAAACCGCCACAACCCTTCACAGACTTCTCACAAACCGGGGAGAGCGGTACTAGATCAAGCGGGGTGCGCGCATCATGTTGGACGCCTTCGACGTGCCCTGGGTGGTGACCATCTTCACCGTGATCTTCGCGCCCTTGCGCACCGCGCGTCTGATTGTGGGTGTGTGCGATGCCGTCGTCAGTACCAGCTTGCCGTTCACGAACACCTTGATTCTCGCGCCCTTGGGGGCGGTCACCACAATTCGCAGGCCCTTCTTCGTGCGCTTGAGCGACTTGATGCGGGGGACCAGCACGGCGGTGACCGCGTTGCTCGACTGGCTGTTCTTCCCGGCTGACGGCATGGGCACCGATGAGGCCGCGGCAAACAGGAGCAGGTTCGGAGAACCGCCACCCGGGTTGCTCACGGCGCCGGGAGTTGCGCCGTCGATGATCCCCTGCCTCACCTGCACAGGAGTCGCGCCGGGCGTGCCCGACAGCAGCAGGGCAGCCACCCCGGCCGCGTGCGGTGCCGCCATCGATGTGCCCGACAGCACCTCGGTTGCCTTGGGATCGCTGCTCCAGGCCGACTCGATTTCGACGCCCGGGGCGAACACGGTCACGCACGGGCCGTAGTCAGAGAACTGGGCGCGGGCATCGTCATCGTCTGTGGCACCCACGGAGATGGCGGTGGCCGCCGATGCGGGAGACATCGTGCATGCGTCGGTATTGCTGTTGCCAGCGGCCACGGCCATGGTGATGCCATCTGCGGTGGCGGTGTCAACGGCGCGGTTGAGCGCCGATGACGACGGCGTCCCCATGCTCATGTTGGCCACAGCTGGGGTGCCGGCCCCGTGGTTGCTCACCATCCAGTTGATACCCGCGATGACGTCGGACACCGATCCGTCGCCGGTGCACCCGAGTACCCGTACGGGGACGACGCGTGCCATGGGCGCCACGCCATAGTGGGTGCCGGCGATGGTGCCGGCCACGTGCGTGCCGTGCCCGTTGCAGTCCTCCGTGCCACCCCCGTCGCCCACACCATCCATGCCGCCGAGCACGCGCCCACCGAACTCGTCATGACTTGCCAGCACGCCGGTGTCGATGACGTACGCGCTCACCCCGGTGCCGTCAAGTGGCACTGCATAGCGGTTGTCGAGGGTATTCCCGCGCTGGTCCAGGCGGTCGATCCCCCAGTCGAATGCCTCGCGGTTCTGCGGCAGGCCGGGTCCGGTGACAGGCGCTGGGGTTGATGGATCGGTGGTCCCCGGTTCGGCAGGTGCCGGGCCGGGTGCCGGGTCGGTGGGCAGCGGGGCGATGGGCATGGCGGGCGTCACCGGGGCGCTGGCGGCGGATGCGCTGCCCTGGCCCACGGCATTGGTGGCGCGCACGGTAAACGTGTAGGCCACCCCATTGGTGAGGCCGGTGATGCCGCAGGTGGTGAGCGCGGTGGAGCAGGTGGTGTGGGGGTTGCCGCCCGATGCCACTGCGGTGTAGTCGGTGATGTCGGACCCACCGCTCGAGGCGGGCGCGACCCACGACACCGTGGCGCCACCGTCACGCGCGATCGCGGTAACCCCCTTGGGGGCGCCGGGCGCGGTGGGCATGACGAATGCCACTGACGTGCCAGACCACGGTGAGGCGCCACGGGCATTGGTCGCCTTCGCCCTGCAGGTATACGTGGCCCCCGGGGTGAGGCTCACGATCGGCACCGACGTGTCGGTTGATGCTCCGGTGCGCGTGATGCCGCCAGTACTCGACGAGCACGACACGGTGTAGGAGAGGATCGTCGATCCGCCGTCAGACGCCGGGGGGGTCACCGACACGGTCACGGAGGTGCCATTGGGCGCTCCGGCACCGACGGCCAGCGGTGGATCCGGTGCCGTGATGGGTGCCACCGAAATGAAGTTCCATCCGAGCGCCACCGATCCGGTCGCCCCATTCGCCCCATCGACCGCGATGCGGTAGGTCGTGTTGGGCGTGACGGTGAACGACATGCCTCTGCGGGTGCTGCCGAGCGGTGTGGTGTCGGTGGCCACCACTGGGGTAAGCGCACTTACCGCGGTGCCGGTGTACGCGCCCAGCAGCGTGGCGAATGAACTGCCGGTGGTGAACAGCGACACCACACCGTGGTCGGGTGCGGTCCACGAGTACCACACCGATGCGGCGCCACTGCCGCCGTGGGTCGGCTCTCTGGACTCGCGGCTGGCGAAGGCAGTCGATCCCGTCACGCTGCCCTGAGACCCGATAATGGCCGTGGCCTGGGCGAAGACATCGTTCACGGGTGCGGTGGGCGTGAGCAGCCAGTTGAGTTTCGTGTTACCGCTGGTTCGCCCGTATCCGTCAATGACGATGCGGTACGTGGTGCCTGCGATCACATTCACGCTCACGGAACTGGTGAGGAGCCCGGCACCGAAGTCGTCGTTGGCACCATTGGGCAGCACGGTGAGCGCTCCCACGGCCGACCCGGTGTAGATGGCGAGCATCGTGTCGTAGTTACTGCCAACGGTGGACAGCGACAGCGTGCCCGTGTCGGTGGCGGTCCACGAGTACCAGATGGATGACCCGCTGGTGCCCCACACCGAGAGCGGCCTGGGCTCACCGGACTCGCGCGTGGCACTGCGCGTGGTGCCGGTGATGTTGCCGCTTGCCCCGGCAATGCCAGTGGCTGAGGCGAACGTATCGTTGCCCGGCGCGGCGTTGATGCTCACGCGCTGGTCGGGCTCCACGCTGATGACGGACGGATCGTTACGCAGACGGGTGACGTCGGCTGGATCCAGGCTGGCCGCGAAGCCATCGATGGCGGCGGTGTAGACGTCTGTGACGTCGTTGCCGCGCATGATCTCAGTCACGGCCTTCGCGTTGGCGTTGGCCGTGGGTTTGAGCACCACGATCTGCGGCGTGGGATCGGTGGTGGCACCCGATGCCACGCCCGCCGCCAGACCCATCGCAGCGATCGCCACTCCACCCATAAGAAGGGCACGGGACAATCCGTGAGATGAGGGGGTACCTATACGCATGGTGCATACAGGCTAGGTGGGTTCCCTCCCCGAAAAGGCGATCGTGGGTGCTTTGACCCAACAGTTCACGGTTTTCTCACACTTCGGCGGCCAGTAGCCTCATTCCGTGCCTCCAGCGCCTCCCGTCATCCTGCTTCCGCCATCCGAGGGCAAGGTTCCCGGTGGCAACGGGCCGATGGCTGCCATCGATACCGGCGCCTTTCCAGAATTGGCCGATGATCGTGCCCGCGTGCGTGACGCCGTGCGAGCGGTGCTTCGCAGCAGGGTGGCCGCAGAGAAGCTGCTCGGGGTGCGGGGTGCGCATCTTGATCGCGCCCTCGCAGAGTGGATGGACCTGGACGCCGCTCCCACGCTGCCGGCTGCGTACCGGTACTCGGGTGTGGTGTGGGGTGCCGTGGGGGTGCACGACATGCCCCCCGCCGCACGCCGCCGCCTGATGGCCCGGGTGCTGGTGCCATCGGGGCTCTGGGGCGTGGTGTCGGCCGCCGATCCCATTCCGGCCTATCGGCTCAAAATGGGTGCGCGCGTGGCACCCATCGGGCTGCTTTCAGCCTTCTGGAAGCCGCGGGTGAGCCCGGTCATTGCGGCCCGGGCACGCCGGGGCGCGGTCATCGATCTGCTGCCCGTGGAGCACGCGGCCGCATTCGACTTCGCGCAACTCCGGCCCGGCGCGAGG
The DNA here is from genome assembly GCA_947475125.1 of Actinomycetota bacterium. Taxonomy (GTDB): domain Bacteria; phylum Actinomycetota; class Thermoleophilia; order Miltoncostaeales; family Miltoncostaeaceae; genus SYFI01. Next base: position 1,594 of record CANJMX010000013.1, on the reverse strand, counting down.
GTGCGGGTGGACATCGTGGACGACACCCCCGGCGGCCAACGGTCGGTGGGGCACGCGGGGAAGTCGCTGAAGGGTGCGCTGGCCCGGGCAATTGTGATCGAGGATGCCCGTACGGCAGCCGATGTGGCCGACCTCCGGGTGGAGGGCCTCGAGCCCGGACGCCTGGAAGATGACGGCAGCACCGTCGTCTTCAGGCGTCGGGCCCACGGCTGACTACTTCTTCTTCGGCGCGGCCTTTGCAGCGGGCTTGGCAGCAGCCTTCTTGGCAGCGGGCTTCGCAGCAGCCTTGACCGGCGCCTTGGCCGCAGGCTTGGCCGGGGCCTTTGCAGCCGGCTTGGCAGCAGCCTTCTTGGGAGCGGGCTTCGCAGCAGCCTTCACCGGCGCCTTGGCCGCAGGCTTGGCAGCAGCCTTCTTGGCGGTCGGCTTGGCAGCGGGCTTCGCAGCAGCCTTGACTGGGGCCTTTGCAGCGGGCTTGGCAGCAGCCTTCTTGGCGGTCGGCTTGGCAGCCGGCTTCGCAGCAGCCTTGGCCGGTGTCTTCGCGGCAGCCTTCACCGGTGCCTTCGCAGCCGGCTTGGCAGCGGCCTTTGCGGCCTTCTCCTCAGTGGCCTTCGCAGCAGCCTTCTGCAGCGCAGCCTTGGCCATGGTGGCCGCCGACGGTGGGGTGGACGACAGCGGCGGGCGCACGGCCGGGCGCATACCGGTGCGGCTCTGCTGCGCGGCGGCGGCACGTGCGGCGGCCGCGGCCTTCGGATCGGCCTTGGGCGGCGGCTTGGGGGCCACCCGCTTGCTGCTGGGCTTGTGCTTGATAACCAGCCTGCCGGCAAGGGCGTCGTCGATGAGCTGGCTGGCGCCCTCCTCGTCCACGTGGCGGGCGTACATGAGCTCGCTCACCAGCACGCGACGGGCACGCTCAAGCATCTGCATCTCACCGGGCGACAGGCGGGCGTCCTGCTGACGGCGCTCGAGGTTCCGCACCACCTCCGCCAATTCCAGGATGTCGCCGCTTCGCAGCTTCTCCTGGTTGCGCTTGAACCGCTGGTTCCACTGCGCGGGCATCTCGCTGCCCTCGGCGGCGAGCACCGACAGCACCTCCGACACCGCACGCTCATTGATGACCGGGCGCAGGCCGGCGGTCTCGGCGTTCTCGCACGGAACCATCACGATCATCGGCGGCTGCAGGATCTCAATCGTCAGATACTCGCGCCGCTCACCACGGATCTCGTGGAACTCCTTGGCCAGAACGGTTCCCGCACCGTGGTGCGGGTAGACGACCTTGTCCCCAACCTCGAACATTCAATCTCCTCGTGCAATCAGGTCGCGCCCCAGGCGGCGGGCGCATTCACGCGCTCCGGTCGGACCCTCTGGGAGATCCGGTGCGCCGTCAAGTGTCCCCACATGGTACCGCCTGCCCGGGCGGCCCTCTATATATGGGGATCCGGTGCTGCCTACCAGTTGGCGGGCCAGCGCTCCAGCGAGTCCTTGTGCCGCCGCTCGCGCTCGCGTCGCGTGATCTCCTCGGGGTCAGCGGCTGCCTTCTTGGCATTCCGCAGCGCCTCGATCATGTCGTAGCGGCGTTGTTCCTTGTCCTTCGCGT
>CANJMX010000012.1 GCA_947475125.1 Actinomycetota bacterium | reverse complement strand
TCGTGGAGGCCACGGCCGGGGAGCGCAACGCGCTTCGGTCGCTCCTCGTGTCGCAGGGCCTTCTGCCCGCCTGATCCCAACGACTGGAAACACACTGAGCGACACAACCGACGCACCCGCCCTGCGGATCATCCCTCTTGGCGGCGTTGGCGAGATTGGCAAGAACATGTACGTGGTGGAGCACGACGATCGAATCGTCGTCATCGACTGCGGCGTGACGTTCCCGGGCCCGGATCAGCCGGGCGTGGATCTGATCCTGCCCGACATGACCTGGCTCGCCGAAAACCGTGAGCGCATTGACGCGCTCATCCTTACCCATGGGCACGAGGACCACATCGGCGCCGTGCCATGGTTCCTCCGCGCGGTCGGACCGGTTCCGATTTACGGCACCCGCTTTACGCTTGCGCTCGTACGGGGGAAGCTCGACGAGCACCGCCTGCTGGGCGAGGCCGAGATGATCGAGATCGCCGCCGGCGAGCCACGCAGGCGCATCGGCCCCTTCGAGGCCGAGTTCCTGCGCGTGACCCACTCCATCCCCGACTGTGTGGCGGTCGCCCTCCACTCACCGGCGGGCACGCTGGTGCACACCGGTGACTTCATGTTCGATCACCTTCCCATTGGCGGGCCGGACAAGGCCAGCGACATCCCCGGCCTGGCGCGCCTCGGTGCCGAGGGCGTGCTGGTGCTCCTGGCCGACTCCACGAACGCAGACGTTCCGGCATCGGCCAAGCGGTACGAGGCATCGGTGGGGCCGGCGATGTCCGCGCTCTTCGCCACATCGCCCGGGCGCGTGATCGTCACTACCTTCTCGTCTCACATCGACCGCATGCAGCAGGTGGTTGACGCCGCCTACCGCGACGGCCGGGTTGTGGGCGTGGTGGGCCGCTCAATGGTGCGAAACGTCAACATCGCGCGCAACCTCGGGTACCTCAAGGCTCCCGATGGCGTCATCATCTCCGACAAGGAGATCGCCGGTGTGCCCGATGACGAACTGGTGCTGCTGACCACTGGCAGCCAGGGCGAGCCCCTGTCGGCGCTCCGTCGCATGGCCAACGGCGCCCACCCCAAGGTGGACATCAAGCCGGGCGACACGGTGGTGTACTCGTCGCGGCGTATCCCGGGAAATGAACTGGCGATTGACGAGACCATCAACCGCCTCGTGGCTGCGGGCGCGAAGGTGGTGACTCCGGATGACCGTCCAGAGGTGCACGCATCGGGCCACGGGGTGCGCGACGACCTCATGTGGATGCTGCAGCTCATCCGACCGCGCTTCTTCGCTCCGATCCACGGCGAGGTGCGACACCAGAAGGCGCACGCCGCGCTTGCGAAGGGGCTCGGAATCGGCGAGCGCACGGTCATTCTTGAGAACGGCGACGTGCTTGAGGTTTCGGCCGACGGCGTGGTGACCGGCGAGCGCGTTGAGTCGGGCATCACCTATGTCGACTCGTACGGCGTGAACGACCTGGGGGAGGGGGTCCTCCGCGACCGCCGCCACATGTCTGAGGACGGTCTGGTGCTGGTGATGGCGCAGGTCGACGCCCATGACGGCACGCTCTCAGGTACACCCGAGGTGGTCACCCGCGGGTTTGCGGGCGCCGAGGATGCGGTGATGATCAACGCGATCCGGGAGACCGTGGAAGCAAGTCTGCGCGAAAGCGCGGAGGAGCACATCCACGAGGTTGACGTGCTCACCAAGCAGCTCCACGACGCCGTGGGCGCGATGATCAACCGCAGGACGCGCAAGCGTCCGCTCATCCTCCCGGTTGTGGTGGCGGTCTAAGAAACCGAAGTCGGTCTGCCCGAGGCAGGAATCGGGGTGTGCGGGGTCCAAATGGGTCTCGTACACCTCGACCCCGGGGAGACCGTGGCCGCAACCGCTACTCGCACCCGCACCGCAACCCGAAAGACCACCGCCACCAGGCGCCCTGCAAAGGGCTCCGGGCGTTCGCCGCGCAGGCGCAGCGGAGGCGTTGGCGGCTACGGCCGTGAAATGGCCGGAATGGTCATGATCGCGGTGGGGGGATTTCTCGCCGCGATTGTGTTCGCGGGCGTTGGCGGAGGCGTGGCCGGGCAGGCACTCGAGTCGCTCATTCGCATGTTCGTGGGCCGCGGGGTGGGGCTGGCGGCGCTGGTGATGGTGCTCGTGGGCGTGCACCTGATCGTGCGCTTCCCCGTGTTCGATGCGCGGGCGTTTCGCATCGGGGCGCTTGTTGTGGGTCTGGCGATCTGCCTCGGCCTGGCGTCCGGTCTGTTCGGGCCGGGCATGGACCTGTCGTACGGCTGGTCGAGCGTGCGTGAGATGAAGGCCAATGGCGGCGCGGTGGGTGCCGGCTTGTGGTGGGCCGCCGACAGCACCATCGGTGCGGTGGGGGCCAACTTCCTCACAGTGCTCGGCATCGCCGCGGGCATGGTGCTTATGAGTGGGGCCTCACTTGGCGAGGCGTTGCGTGGCTCGGGGCGCGGGGCCGCGGTTGCGGGCGCGGCGATGGGCCGCGGAATCGCAACGGCAACCGTCACCACTGTGCGCGGAAGCCGGCGGGCATCGGACGAGGTACGGCTCATCGCACGGACCGTGGCCGCCCCGACGTCCCGCCGGGGGGTGGGATCGGATGAGCACCCGGTTGATGGTGCCGATCGCTATCCCGATCTGTTCGACGAAGATGGCGATCTGCCGCCATCTCCCGCCCTCGGCGGAATGTCGGGTGGCCTCGACGAGGACGACGACATCGTCATCGAGGGCGCACACGATGTGTTCCACGATCCCATTGATGGTGATGGTGATGGGGATGAGGATGACGAACACGACGCTGACCCATTTGTGCAGGTGGATCTGCCGGGTGCCGCCGCCGCCGCTGTGGTGGCTGCTGCAGTCGTGGACGACCCCGCCGAGGGCAAGGTGCACGGCGGTCCGGGCACCATGCCGCGGGGCGGTTGGAAGCGTCCACGAAAGTCGATCCTGCAGAAGTCAACGGGCGGCGGCGGAACCTCTGCAGCGACCATCCGGGAGACCTCGCGACGGCTCGTTGAGGCCCTCGCCGAATTCGGCGTGCAGGCCGAGATGACCAACGCGGTGTCGGGCCCGCGCATCACCCGGTACGAGCTGAAGCTTGCGCCGGGCACCAAGGTGTCAAAGGTCAGCGCCCTGCGCGACGACCTGGCGTATGCATTGGCTGCCAATGACGAGATCCGAATCCTGGCGCCCATCCCCGGCAAGCAGGCCGTGGGCGTTGAGGTTCCAAACCCCACCTCGCGCATGGTCACCCTGGGCGACGTGTTCCGCGACTTCCCCGAGGGAACGGGTCCGCTGGCCGCATGGATGGGGCTCGACATCGGTGGCAAGGCCGTGTTCCTCGACATCGCGCGCATGCCACACCTCCTGATCGCCGGCTCCACTGGAACCGGAAAGAGCGTGTGCCTCAATGCCCTTCTGGCGTCCATCCTCCTTCGGGCGACCCCCGAGGAGCTGCGCATGGTGATGATCGACCCGAAGAAGGTCGAGCTCAATCACTACGAGGGGATCCCGCACCTGCTCACGCCCGTCGTGACCAACATGAAGAACGCCACCGCGGTGCTTTCGAACATGGTGGGGGAGATGGAGTCGCGGTACGAGCTGATGGGCGCCTCCCGGGCGCGCAACCTCAACGACTGGAACACCATCCGGCGCGGCCAGGGGCTCAGCGTCGTGCCCCACATCCTGGTGGTCATCGACGAGCTCGCAGACCTGATGATGGTGGCCCCGGGCGAGGTGGAGGACGCCATCATCCGGCTTGCCCAGAAGAGCCGCGCGGTGGGCATTCACCTCATGCTGGCAACGCAGCGCCCATCGGTGGACGTGATCACCGGCATGATCAAGGCCAACGTGCCATCGCGCATCGCATTCGCCGTGTCATCGCAGGTGGACTCACGCGTGGTGCTCGATTCCGGCGGCGCCGAGTCGCTGCTCGGCAATGGCGACATGTTGTTCCGCCCGGTTGGCACCTCACGCCTTCAGCGCCTTCAGGGCGCGTACGTGGGTGAGGACGAGATTCTCGCCATCACCGATCACTGGCGTCGCCAGGGCCGGCCCGAGATGCGCGAGGAGCTGCTGCAGCGCCCCGAGGTGGTGGAGGAAGAGGTCGATGCGGGCTCAGATGAACTGGTGCAGCGCGCCATCGAGACCGTGGTGCAGCAGGGCACCGCATCGGTGTCGCTGCTCCAGCGGCGCCTCGGGGTGGGCTACGCCCGTGCCGGGCGGCTTGTGGATGTGCTTGAGCGTCTGGGCGTGATCTCGGGACACGAGGGGTCGAAGCCCCGCACCGTGCTCATCACCGAGCACGACATTCCGCGGGTACTCGGCATCGCCGTTGTTGACTCCGACGTTTCAGGAGACGACAACCCGTAACGGTTGTCGCGCCGGGCGGGGGTTTTCAGGACCTTCAGGATCCGGCCCAGTGCTACCGTCGGCCTCCCGGTGATTCCGGGACTCACACATGTATGAGATCGGCTCAAGCCTCCGAGAGGCACGCGTCCGCCAGGGCATCGACTATCCCACCGCCGAAACCGGCACGAGGATCAGGTCGCGGTACCTGCGGGCGATGGAGGATGAGGAGTTTGACCTCCTGCCCGACCCGTCGTATGCGCGCGGGTTCCTGCGGGCATACGCGTCGTACCTCGGGCTCGATCCCGCGCTTGCGCTTGATGAGTACGAGTCGCGCTATGGCGAGCTGGCCCATTCACTGTCGCCCGAGGGGGCACGTCGCGCGCGCCAGCGGGCGGAGCGTGGACCGCGCAGGCGCGAGGCCCAACTGTTGTGGCTTGCCATCGGGGGCGTGGCCGGGGTTGCGATGCTCACGTGGCTCGGCATCGGCGGCAGCTCGGTGAGCACACCGCCTGCTGCTCCTCCCGCAACCACATCGGGGGCGCTCACCACCGGCGCCGCGCGTACTCGGCAGGTGGACCTGACGTTCACCGGTGTCTCGGGCCGTGGCAGCTACCTCGAGGTGCGCACCGGATCGGCAACCGGCCCCACGCTGTACAGCGGAGTGCTGGTGCCCGGGGCCAGCCGCACCTTCACCATTCCGGATACCGCGTGGGTGCGCATTGGTAGCCCCACACTGCTTCGGGTGGCCCTCGATGGTTCGCCCCTGGTCATCCACGGGGGCACCGGGGAATTCCTCATCTCGCGCGACGGCGCCGTGCGGCAGCCGGGGGGCTGACCCCTGCGCGCGCGCATCGTGGTGACCGGCACCGAGGTGCTGGAGGGCAGGGTGCGTGACGAGAATGGCGCGGCGATCGCTGCCGACCTCACTGCGCGCGGGGTTCGTATTGCCGGCACCGTGGTGGTGGATGACGCGCTCGAGTCGATCACCGGCGCGGTACGTGATGCGCTGTCGGCCGGTGTGCAGTTGGTGGTGGTGACGGGTGGGCTCGGCCCCACCCACGACGACCGCACCATGGAGGCTGTGGCAGCCGCATGCAGCGTGCCGCTTCGGGAGGACTCCGGTGCACTGGTGCTGATCCGGGACGCGATGTCGGGCGTGCGCCTGCGGGCGAGCGATGCGACGCGGGAGGTCGCCGCCCGCAAGCAGGCACTGATGCCGGCCGGGGCCATCTCGCTTCCACCGCCCGGCACCGCGCCCGGTGCGGTACTCGAAGATCCCGGCGGTGTGGTGGTGGTGCTTCCCGGTCCGCCGTGGGAGTGCATGGCCTCGTGGCAGAGCGCCCGGGAGACCGGCCCTATCCGGACCCTGCTGGGCAGCGGCGGTGGCGCTGCACCCATCACCCTGCGGCTGGCGGGCGTCGTGGAGTCGGAGTTCATTGAGGCCCTCGATGAGCCGCGTTGGCATGACGAGTCGGTTGAGGTGGGCGTGTGCGCCAAGCCCGGGGAACTTGAGGTGGTGATCCGCCCCGACAATGCGGCCGCGCGGGCACTGGAGGCGCATCTGGACGACCGGTTTCCGGGCGCGATCTTCTCGCGCGACGGATCCGGCGTGGAGGAGGTGCTGGGCCGCGCCCTGTCGGCCCGCGTGGAAACCCTCGTGACCGCCGAGTCGTGCACCGGTGGAATCATCGGAGCCCGCATTACGTCGGTGCCCGGTGCGAGCGCCTGGTACAGCGGAGGGGTGGTGTCGTACGACAACGCCGTGAAGCAGCGCGCGCTCGGGGTGCCGGTGGAGGTGCTCACCGCCCATGGGGCCGTGTCGGCCGAGTGCGCGGCCGCCATGGCCGAGGGCGTGCGCGCTCGTCTGGGAGCCACATGGGGGCTCTCGGTGACGGGCATTGCGGGCCCGGGTGGCGGCACGCCGCAGAAGCCCGTGGGCCTGGTGTACGTGGGAATCGCCGGGCCGGCGGGCACGGAGACCCGTGAGCTGCATCTGCACGGCGACCGCGAGCGGGTGCGGCAGCGCGCCGCCACGCGTGCCCTGCATCTGCTTCGCGAGGCCATCACCGGCTGATTGTCACCCGCGTGCGTGCGCATTGGCGCAGTGCGTGCGTGTTGCGGTTGCGAGTTCGCCCATAGCGTGGGGCAGCGCACGTGTGTGTGAGGTGCCGGAGCAGGAGCGTCCGGACCGGGTGCGAACATATGTTCGACATACGCCGGGGATCGCTCTATATTTCGCCCGGCAACGCCAACAGGGGGACACGGTGGAGAAGTCAGAGGCACTTAACTCGGCAGTCGCGCAGATCGAGAAGCAGTTCGGCAAGGGCGCGATCATGCGGATGGGGGACATGCCCCTGGCAAACATCGATTACATCCCCACCGGGTCGTTGGCGCTTGATGTCGCCCTCGGCATCGGTGGGCTGCCCAAGGGCCGCATTGTTGAGATCTTCGGCCCTGAGGCCTCCGGCAAGACCACGCTGCTGTACCACGTGATGGCCCAGGCCCAGCGCAGGGGCGGCCTCGCCGCCTTCATCGACGCCGAGCACTCACTCGACCCCGCCTATGCCCGCCGTATCGGCCTGAACACCGACGAGCTTCTGGTGTCGCAGCCGGATCACGGTGAGCAGGGGCTTGAGATCGCCGACCTTCTGGTGCGTTCCGGCTCGCTGGACATCGTGGCCATCGATTCCGTTGCCGCTCTCGTGCCCAAGGCCGAGATCGAGGGCGAGATGGGCGACCATCACGTGGGCCTTCAGGCGCGGCTCATGTCGCAGGCACTCCGCAAGCTTGCCGGCACACTCAACCGCGCCGGCACCATCTGTGTGTTCACCAACCAGCTGCGCGAGAAGATCGGCGTGATGTTCGGGTGCTTCCACCACGACGCACCGGTCATGCTCGCCGATGGGACCACGATGTCGATCGGTCGCATCGTGACGGAGCGCCTCGACGTTGAGGTGATGTCCCTCGATCCGGTAACCGGACGGGTGGAGCCGCGTCGGGTGATCAACTGGTTTGACAACGGCATCGCAGAGGGGTTCCTGCGCATCCGGGTGTCGGGTGGCGACGGCGCACGCGAACTGCTGTGCACGCCGAATCACATCATCATCACCCCGCAGGGCGAGATCCCCGCCGGGGATCTGCGTCCGGGTATGGAGGTGTACGCCACCGAGCCGGTCGTGGTGCCTGCAGGTGAGCGCGTGCTGGTGGGTGCCGCCGGGGCATGCGATGGGGCACCCGAAGGCCATTACGGGTATCGGGCGGTGCGGTCGTTTGTACTGGGCGTCGAGGCCGTCAGCGGTCTGGCCGACATGCGCCGGTTTGACATGGAGGTTGAGGGCAACCACACGTACCTGGTGGATGGCGTGGCGGTGCACAACTCGCCTGAGACCACGCCCGGTGGTCGCGCCCTCAAGTTCTATTCGTCTGTGCGGCTGGACGTTCGCCGCATCGAGAACCTGAAGGAGGGCGCTGAGGTGATCGGCTCACGCGTTCGCGTGAAGGTCGTGAAGAACAAGGTCGCGCCGCCGTTCCGTCAGGCGGAGTTCGACATCCTGTACGGCGAGGGCATCTCGCACGAGGGAAACCTGATCGATCTTGGGCTCGAGCACGACATCGTCACCAAGAGCGGGTCGTACTTCTCGTTTGGGGAAGACCGGCTGGGGCAGGGGCGCAATGCGGCGCGGACGTTCCTGAAGGAGCACCCCGAGATGGCCGACGTCATCGAGCTGCGCATCCGCGAGGCTGCAGGCGTGTCGGACGCACCTCCGGAGGCCGAGGACGCCGAGGTGGCGGTCGACGACGTGGCAGATGGCGACACCGCTGCGTCTGATGAGTCGGAGGCCAAGGCGGCCTGATCTGTGTGCAGCCGCGCCTTCGTCCCAACAGGGGCGGGGGCGCGGCTAGCATCACGAGTCATGCCCCGGTATCACCTGACCACCTTCGGGTGCCAGATGAACGCGCACGACTCAGAGCGTATGCGCGGTCTTCTGGAATCACTCGGCTACGCGCCATCGGATGAGCGCGACGACGCCGACCTGATCGTGTTCAACACGTGCACGATCCGCGGCTCGGCGGACGAACGGTTTATGGGCAATCTGGGCGAGGCCCGCCGAATCAAGCGCGAGCGACCCGACGCGGTGGTGGCCGTGGGCGGCTGCTGGGCCCAGAGCCAGAAGGACACGGTGTTCACCGACTTCCCGTTTGTGGATATCGCGTTCGGCCCGGGCGAGGTGAACCGGCTCGGGGAGTTTCTGGCACGTGAACGCCTGGCCCCGGTTGGGGGGTTCACCCTCGACGGCAGGTTCAGCGGTGAACTGCCCTCGCGCCGGGAGCGACCCCACCAAGCGTGGGTGCAGATCTCGGTGGGCTGTAACTCGGTGTGTTCGTACTGCATCGTGCCTGCCGTGCGAGGCCGCGAGCGCAGCCGGGCCCTGGCTGACGTGGTGGCGGAAGTCACGGCGCAGGCCGCGGACGGCGTGATGGAGGTGACGCTGCTGGGGCAGAACGTCAACTCGTATGGACGCGACCTCACGGGCGAGGACCGCGCATCGTTTGCCGAACTGCTTGCGGCGGTCAGCGGCGTGGAGGGAATCGAACGCGTGCGGTACATGAGTCCGCACCCGAAGGACATCAGGGCCGATGTCATTGAGGCGCACCGGGACATCGCCGAGGTGTGCGAGCACATCCACCTGCCTGCGCAGTCGGGGTCGAGCCGTGTGCTGAAGGCCATGCGGCGTACGTACGACCGCGATCGGTACCTGGCGCTCGTCGAGCGCATCCGGGAGGGCGTCCCCGGAATCGCGCTCACCACCGACATCATCGTGGGGTTCCCGGGCGAGACCGATGCAGAGTTCGAGGAGTCTCTCTCGCTTGTGACCGAGGTGGGGTACGACGGTGCGTACACCTTCGTGTATTCGCAGAGGCCCGGAACCGAGGCCGGGGAACAGATGGCCGACGATGTGCCGCCCGAGATGAAGAGCGAGCGCATCCAGCGGCTCATCGAGACGGTGCAGGCCACGGCCCGCCAGCACCTGTCGCGGCACGTGGGGACTGTGGCGCAGGTGCTGGTGGAGGGCCCATCGCGTAGCGACCCCGCCCGCCTGGCTGGCCGTACGCGCCACAACACCATGGTGACCTTCGCCGGCACGGGGTGCGCGGGTCAGTTGGTACCGGTACTGATTGATGGCGCAACATCCACGACGCTGTCTGGACGGATGGCCGACGTGGCGACCCCGGTGAGAGCCTGACGCCCACGCCTGAGGTGCTGGCCGTGTTCGGGCCCACTGCCACGGGCAAGAGTGCCCTGGCGCATGCAGTGGCGCTTGAACTCGGGGGTGAGGTGATCGTTGCCGACCCCTTTCAGCGATACCGGGGACTCGAGATCGCCGCCGACGGACCTTCTGCAGCCGACCGGGCGCAGGTGCGCTACCACGCGGTGGGTGACCTTGATCTTGCCGAGGATTCGACTGCTGGCACCTTCGCTGCGCTGGCCCACGCCGTGATTGACCAGGTGGCGGGATCTGGAGGGGTGCCCATCGTTGCGGGAGGCACCGGTCTGTACGTACGTGCGGCGCTCACCGACATGGCAATGCGGCCCGCTCCGCCAGCGGGGGTGCGGGAGTGGGCCGAGGCGCTGTCAACGGACGCCGTGGCCGCAATGGAAGAGCTCGAGGCGCGTGATCCGGCGGCGGCAGCGGCGATTGATGGCGCGAATCCCCGACGTATGGCCCGGGCCCTGGAGCGCGCAGCCATCGGTGAGCCGGCAGATGGGGGAGGGGACATCTGGAGCACGCCGTATCGCCGCCCCGCGCTTGTTGTGGGAATCACGCGGCCCCGTGAGGTGATCCATGGGCTCATCGCCGCACGGGTGCGCCGCGAAATCGAGGACGGCCTCGTGGCGGAACTCGAGGCGGCGCTCGATCGGGCTGACCTTGCGCGGGGGCCGGGGCAGGTGATCGGCATGCGCGAGGTTGCGGAGATGCGCAGCGGCGGAATGGACCCATCGTCGCTTGAGGGGGCGCTGAACATCCGTACCCGGCGGCTCGCGCGCATGCAGGACACCTGGATGCGCAAGATGGCCCCGGACGTGATGATTGATCTCGGGGATGGCCCTGCCGCCGACGGCGTGGCCCGGGTGGTGGCCGAATGGCGACGTGCCCGCGGGGGCGTGGGATAGCCTCCCGCCCCGTGGCGAATCAGATCCCATTTCAGAAGTGGCAGGGGCTCGGCAACCACTACGTGGTGACCGAATCGTCGCAGTGGCCGGTTCCCATCACGCCGGCACGTGCGCGGGTGGCCTGCGATCCAAACTTCGGTATCGCATCAGACGGCATCCTCGAGGTGCGCCTGAGCCCCGACGGCCCGGAGATGGTGGTGTGGAACCCCGACGGAAGCAATGCCGAGAACTGCGGAAACGGAATCCGGATGGTGGCGCAGTATCTGCACGCGACCGGGCGGCTTCCTGCTGACGGGCGCATCATCACGGGCGCAGGACCGGTGCGCGTGACCGTTGACGGCCCGGTGGTGGCGGTGCAGATGGGCCGCGCGGTGTTCCCATGGGGCGAGGGCGAGGAGTCCCTCTCGACCGACCTCGGTGATGTGCGGTTCGCCGACATCTCGATGGGCAATCCACACGCAATCATCCGTCACGACGACCCGGAGTCTGTGGTGCGCACGCTGGGCCCACTCGTTGAGGTGGATGCGAGGTTCCCCAATCGCACGAACGTGGAGTTCGTCCGCCGCGATGGCCCCGGTGAGATCACCATGCGGGTGTGGGAGCGCGGGGTGGGGGAGACCTTGGCCTGTGGCACCGGCGCCTGCGCCGCTGCGGTGGCGGCAGTGCGACTGGACGGTGCAACAACTCCCGTCACCGTGCACCTCGCCGGTGGCGACCTGATCATTGATGTGAACGACGACCTGGAGGTCACCATGACCGGACCGGCGCTGCCGGTGTACGAGGGGCGCATGTCTCTGGACCTCACCGCGCGGGTGGTGGCGGCATGAGCCGCCCCATCGGCGCGGCGCGCATGGGGCTTCTGCCCCCGTACCTGTTCGCGGCCATCGAGCAGAAGATCGCCGACAAGCGCGCTGCTGGCGTGGACATCATCTCGCTGGGGATCGGGGATCCCGACACGCCCACGCCTCCGCTCATTGTCGAGCGCATGCGAAGTGCGGTGCTGGAGCCGGGAACCCACCAGTACCCGAGCAACCGCGGGCGGCAGTCGTTCCGCGACGCCATTGCCGGTTTCTACGGTCGTCGATTCGGCGTTGATCTGGATCCGGCGACCGAGATCATCCCGGCCCTCGGGGCCAAGGAAGCCATCGCGAACCTCAACCTCGCGCTGCTGGATCCGGGCGACGTGGCGCTGGCGAGCGATCCCGGGTACCCGGTGTACACCAACGGCCCGCTGCTCGTGGGCGCGGAGCCAGTGGCCATGCCGCTCGTGCCGGAGCTGGGCTTTCAGCCCGATCTCGCGGCGATTCCGGCCGACGTACTCAGCCGGGCGCGCATCATGTACATCAATTACCCGAACAACCCCACCGGCGCCGTGATCGAGGATGACTTCTTCGAGAGGGTGGTCGCCTTCGCCCGCAAGAACGATCTCATCGTCATCCACGACAACGCGTACTCCGAGATCAGTTACGACGGCTACGTGGCTCCATCATTCCTGGCCACGCCGGGAGCGAAGGATGTGGGGATCGAGGTGTTCTCGCTCTCGAAGACCTACAACATGACCGGGTGGCGGTCGGGCGCGGTGGTGGGGAACCCCGAGGTCGTCGCGGCCTACTGGCAGTTGAAGACCAACGTGGACAGCGGCATGTTTGAGGCGGTGCAGGAGGCCAGCGTTGCCGCGCTCGAAAGTGATCAGGAGTCGGTGCGCGAAATGTGCGTGATCTACCGTCGCCGGCGCGACATCCTGGTTGATGCCCTCAATGCCATTGGACTCGGTGTGACTCCCCCGAAGGGGGCCATCTACGTGTGGGCGCGTGTGCCGGAGGGGGAGACCTCGGCATCGTTCACGGAGAAGGTGCTTGAGGATGCCGCGGTGGTGATCTCGCCGGGGTCCGCATTTGGGCCGAGCGGCGAGGGGTTTGTACGCATGAGTCTCACCACGCCGGACGACCGTCTGGTTGAGGCCGCCGAACGGATCGCCCGTCTCGTTGACGCCTGACATCCCATTTCTCAGGATGCATCCCGATGCGGTGTTGCCGCATCGGGCGCATCCCGGGGATGCGGGGCTCGATCTGGCGGCCTGCACGGACGTTGCCCTTGGGCCGGGGATGCGGGCTGCGGTGCCCACTGGATGGGCGGTGGCGATCCCGGACGGCATGGCCGGCCTCGTGGTGCCCCGGTCGGGGAATGCGCTGCGCATGGGGCTGACCGTCGCGAATGCCCCCGGCCTCATCGACTGCGGGTACCGCGGCGAACTCCAGGTGATCCTCATCAACCTCGGTGATTCGCCAGTGGCGATCGCCGCGGGCGACCGCATCGCCCAGTTGGTGGTTGTGCCCGTCGCCCTCGGCCAGGCAATGGAGTGCGACGTGTTGCCCGAGTCAGACGGGCGTGGCACAGGCGGATTCGGCTCGAGCGGGCGCTAGCCCCGGCGGCCCATCAGGCGCTCACGGCGATCGCCGTGAGCGCGCCCCACAGCCACCGCGTGCGCAGCCATCTCCATGGTGTCGTCGAGGGGCCGTAGCGCGGAAGCGGAGCCCGTGCGGTGTTCGAGGGCCCAGCCGAGGATCTGGTCGGCCAACCACGGGTTGCGTGGCAGCAGTGGGCCGTGCAGGTACGTGCCGATCGCTCGCAGGCGCGTGCACCCCTCGTGGCCGCTCACCCCGGTGTTCCCGTGGCCGGCGAGTACGGCTCCGAGGGGCGTGGCGCCGGCCCCGAGCTCTGTGCGCCCCGCATGATTCTCAAATCCGGCAACCTCGCGTGTCTGCCCGTCAAGGGTGGCGTTGATCAGCACGTCGCCGATCAGGCGCGTCTCCCCCGCGATGGTGTCGGCATCGAACAGCCCGATACCAGGCATGCGTGATCCGTCCACACCGGTGTACCCGTGCCCGGCTAACTGGTATCCGCCACACACCGCAAGCAGCGCCACGCCGTCCTCGACGGCGGAGATGATGGCGTCGCCCTTGCGACCGGCGAGATCCTGGGCCACCAGGGCCTGGTCGCGGTCCTGACCACCGCCCAGGTAGATCAGGTCGTAGGCGGATGGGGCAATCGCCTCGCCGGGTCCAACCCCCCGGACGTCCAGCCGGAGTCCGCGCCACTCGAGCCGGCGTTGGAACACCGCGATGTTGCCGCGGTCGGCGTAGATGTTCATCTCGTCGGGGTAGAGATGGCACAGCCGCACGTCAGCGCTCATACCATCGACCCCGGGTTTGCGCAGCGCCACACCTGACGCTCGGACGAATCGGCAAACGGCTCGCCCCGGAACCCGGAGTGCACGGCGAGCACTGTCAGCCCGGCCGACCGCACCAGCGTCTGCACCTCGTCAGAGGTGTAGAGGTGCACCAGATGGCGCCGCTCCACACGCTGGGCGCTGCCAGCCGCACCGGCACGCTCCACGATCACCCTGAAGTCGAGGGTGTGGGTGCTGCGGTCAAGGGAGTCGAAGACTGCGGTGTGCACGAGCACATCTCCCGAGGCCGGATCCCGGGAGCGGTCAGTGGGAATGGTGTCGCCGAGCGCCCATTCGATCGCATCCAGATCGGGGACTGCGAGGTCGAAGATGAACTCGCCGCCGGGGCGCAGGCTTTCGGCCACGTGTGCGAAGCACCGCGCACGGTCGTCAGGGCCGAGCAGTACCTGAAGAGTGTTCATGGGCACGATGACCAGGGCAGCGTCTCCCGGCAGTGCCGCGTCCTGCATCGGTGCCTCCACGAGCGTGACCCGTGACGCGGCCGGAGTCCCCTCGGCCCGCTCCCGGATGACCTCGAGCATCTCGGGGTCGCTGTCCACGGCAACCACATCAATGCCGAGCAGCGCGATGGGAATGGCGGTTCTCCCTGCCGCAGCGCCCAGGTCGATGACAGGCCCACCCAGGCGAGCGGCATGCGCCTCCCAGAAGCCCGCGTCGTCCATGTAGTGCGCGTGCTCCGCAATGAAGCCACGTGCCGGACTGATGTCAGCCACGTCAGCCCTCATCCCAGAACTCCCCAACCGCGCCCCTCGCGACCAGATCCGCCCTGATGTCGTGCATTGCCGTGTACGTGGGGAGCACTTCCAGGCAGCCACCCGGCGGGACCGTGGCGATCGCAGATGCAAGCGCAGCGCGATGGTCGGGAATCACATGCAGGTGGTCAGGGTCGAGCCCGCCGTAGCGAAAGCGCAGCGCAAGGTCGTACGCCCGCTCCCCTGTGACGGTGACACTGCTCACGCGGGGCAGGAGCGGCTCCCAGTCCACGTCCCAGATCCACGACACATCCCGCCCGTCGGCGATGCGGTCATTCAGCGCGACCAGAAGGTGGTGCTCGCCGGGATCAAGAAGCAGTGTGCGCACGTTCTCATTGGCCCCCGCAGGGTTTTTGGCAAGGAGCAGCACGAGATCAGTGCCATCAACCACAAGGTGTTCAGCACGGCCGAATGCGGCGGGAACCTGAGAGATGGCGGCAGCGGCGACATCTGCGCGTATGCCCATGGCCAGTGCACCGGCGAGCGCTGCGGCGGCGTTCAGGACGTTGTGCAGGCCGGGAACCGTGAGATGCAGCGTCACCTCCCCATCGGGTGTGCGCATGCGTGGATCCGACCCCTTGGCGCCCCGCAGCCCGGCGTCGATGACGGCCACGTCAAGATGCGGGCGTGTGCGTCCGCACGCCGGGCAGCGCCATGCACCCAGATGCCCGAACCACACGTGGTCGTAGGTGAGCGGGGCACTGCAGGCCCGACATCGCGTGGAGTCGGCGGCGTGGGGAAGGGCCTGCATGGCCACTGCCGGGTCATCCAGTCCGAACCACACGCACTCCCGCCCCTCGCCCAGCGCAGCGATCGCCGGGTCATCGGCGGCGAGGACCAGGCGGGGAAGAGGGCCAGATGCCTGCAGCATTGCCTGCCAGCGATCCGCGATCGCCTCAAGTTCCCCATGCCGGTCAAGCTGATCACGGAAGAGGTTCATCAGCACGATTGCCCGCGGACGCACCCGCGCCATCACCGCCGGCAGCGCCGCCTCGTCGCACTCAAACAACCCGAAGGCCGCATCCGGCCTGGCCGGGCGTGCCCCCACGAGGGCAGCGGCCACGCCTGAGAGAAGGTTGGCTCCGGCAGCGTTGGTGATGACCTCTGCGCCATCGGCCCGAAGGGCACCGCCGAGCATGCGGGTGGTGGTCGTCTTCCCATTGGTGGCCGACACGAGGATGCTGCCGCCACCCAGTCCGGCGGCGAGCGTATCCACGGCGCGGGGGTTGATGCGCAGCAGCACCACTCCAGGCACCGAAGTCCCACCACCACGGCCCATTGCCCGCGATGCCCGCCCAGCGGCCCGGGCGATGGCGGCAGATCCGGAGGCCACGATGCTCACGCGGCGGTCGTCACCGATCCGTCGCCATGCCCGATGAGCACGTCATCCAGCATCAGTTGGAACAGGCCGTGATCGAGAACCCCAGGGAGGGCGCGCACCCGATCGGCCACCAGCTGCCAGTCCGCACCCGGGGGCACGGTCAGGTCAACCAGCACCATGCCGTCGTCGCTCCGGGTGTCGCGGGTGACGGGCGCCAGATGGGCGAGTTGTGCCACCACGCGTGTTGCGGCGAATGGCACAACCGCGATGGGCAGCAGACCCCACTCGTCCAGGGACACGACGATCTTTGGGGGATCGACAAGCACGATGAATCGGGCAGCCGACTCGGCGACGACGCGTTCACGCACCATCGCGCCTCCCGCGCCCTTGACGCAGAGACCGCTGGGGTCAATGGCGTCAGCGCCGTCAAATGCGAGGTCGAGCGGATCGCCGGGGAGCCCGATCACGATTCCGGCCGCTCGAGCCGCCTCCTCGCTGCGGGGCGATGTGGGCACTCCCACGATCAGAAGGCCTTCAGTCCGGACCCGCTCACCGAGGGCATGGATCCCCGCTGCGGCTGCCCGTCCGGTACCGAGACCGACTCGCATTCCATTGGTCACCAAGGACGCGCAGGCGGCACCCGCTGCGGCCCACGCCGTCTGTCGATCATTCGCCATACCGCAAGGGTATGCGAGACTCGCGGCGATGGACGCACACCCCGGGGACATCCTCCAGATCGACACGCTGCTGGCCGGTGTCCCGGGCATGACCAGCGTGCAACTCGTGCTTGGGGAATCTCCTGCATTGATCGACTGCGGGGCCCAGACGACCGTGGACGTCGTGCGCCGCGAACTGGCGGACGCCGGGCTCGGGCCCGACGACCTCGCGTGGCTGGTTCTCACCCACATCCATCTTGACCACTGCGGTGCCGTAGGCGATCTCAGCGCGGCATTTCCCCGCGCAACGGTGGTCGTGCACCCGCGCGGCGCCCGGCATCTCGTGGAGCCGGATCGCCTTGTGCAGGCGACCGCAGACGTATTCGGGCGGCTTGCGCCTGTGGTCGGCGGGCTCGCGGCGGTGGATGCCGACCGAATCGTGGTGGCCGAGGATGGCCATGTCATCCCGATCGGTCCGGACCGGTCGCTTCGTGCGGTGTGGGCCCCGGGGCATGCGCGCCATCACATGGCGCTTCTGGACGAACGTGACGGCATTCTCTTCGCCGGTGATGCCATCGGCCTGCAGTTGGGCGGCGGCGATCTGTATCCGTCCATTCCGCCACCGGAATACGACCTGGACGCCGCGCTCGGCTCGCTGGACGTTTTGGAGGCCCTCGTACCTGAGCGCGTCTACGTGAGTCACTCTGGCCCGGTCGCGGACGTCGGTGCGGCCTTTGATGAGGCTCGCCAGGCGCAATCGGCCATCGGAGAGGCCGCGCGCGCGTCGTGGGTGGCGGCGCCCGGCGATGAGCGGGCCCTGTGGCGCGCGGTGGAGCAGGCATGGCCGTCCGCCGGTGCCCTGCGCACCCCTGAAAGCATCGTTCGCTGGACGGCGGTCAACTGGCTCGACAACAACGTGGCGGGGCTCGTGGCGATGGTGAAGCGGGAGGCCGGCGCCGCATGAGGGTTCGGGTTGAGGTTGCGGTGTTCACGGTCCGGGCCGGGGTATTGCAGGTGCTGCTCGCGCGTGGCCCCGGGGGCGCCTGGCTTCTCCCTGCGGCAGATGCCGGATCGGGGGAGCTGCTCGACCAGACGGCCGCAAGCGCGGCACGCGATGTCGCGGGCCTCCGCGGTATCTCCATGGAGCAGTTGTTCACATTCGATCGCCTCCCCGACGCGATGAGCGTGGCGTATCTCGCGCTGATCGACGCAGGCCGCCACCCCCTCGCGCCCGGCCCTGATTCCGTAGAGGTGCGGTGGTTCGCTCACGATGACCTGCCGGTGCTCGTCGACGGTCAGGACGCCGTGGTGGCCTATGGCCTCGCCCGCCTTCGCGCAAAGACCGCCTACGCGCCCGTTGCGGTCAACCTGCTCCCCGAAATGTTCACCTTGGGGGAGATGCAGGCGGTGTACGAGGCCCTGCTCGGCCGGGACCTGGACTCGCGCAACTTCCGTCGTGACGTACTCGGTGCGGGGGTGGTTGATGAGTCGGGGGAAGTGCGCGCCGAGGGGCGCGGGCGTCCCGCGCGTCTCTACCGCTCCGCCGGAGGGCACTTTGCGGTTGATGCCCGCGAGCGGCGCGCGGCGCGACAGATCTCGTCCGGTGACGATCCGCCCTCCTGATGGGACCATCCGCCCTCACCCGGGTGCCCAAGCGCACCGAGCCCCGTGGTAGCCTCAGCGGCGTTCGGCAATCAGTTGCACGGAGGATCCATGGGACACGCGACGGACGACGACGACCTCCCGCAGGCCTGGCCTTTCACGCTCGCAGGCCTCTTTGTGACGATTGGGATCGTGTGGTTCTGCCTCGGATTTGCAGTGCACGACGCCGGCAAAGAGCTCTGGGGTCACTACTCGGTGTGGTGGGCCTGCGTGCTGGTGGCATTGGTGCTGGTGATCGGCGGCGGTATCTGGAACACCCTCCGCTCGCGCCGCCGTACCGCAGCGCAGCACTGACGGCCAGGCGCCTTCCGTGACCGCGCCGCGCTGGCGCCGCGGTCGGCTTCTCGTCGCCGCGTCGCATCTGGACGATGACCCGAACTTCCGTCGGGCGGTGGTGCTCGTGCTTGAGCATGCCGACGAGGGTGCCCTCGGCATCGTGCTGAATCAGCCAATGGAGGTACGGGCGAGCGAGGCGCTGCCCGAGCCGTTGTCGGCGGTCGTCAGCGATGGCTCGTCTGTTCACCGCGGGGGGCCTGTCCAGCCGGGCACGGTCATCGTGCTGGCCGACTTTGACGACACCGCGACCGCTGGCGGCATCACCTTCGACACGGTCGGCATCCTTGACCCGGATGCGGCGGAGGAGAACGGCACCGACGGCGTGCGGCGGGCCCGCGCGTTCGGCGGTTACTCGGGGTGGGGCGGAGGGCAACTGGAGGGGGAGATCGAGGCAGATGCCTGGATCGACGCCGAACCGATGGCCGACGACGTGTTCACCGAGGATCCTGATGGACTCTGGCGCGTGGTGCTCGAACGCGCCGGTGCCTCGTATCGACTGATGGCCTCCGCACCCGAGGACCCGCTGCTCAACTAGCGCAGGGGCCCTCAGGGGCGGCGGGAATCATCAGGAGAGGCGGTTTGCCTCGGCCATGCTCGAGAGCTTCTGCAGCGACTGGTGCTCCACCTGTCGGATGCGCTCACGGGTGACGTTGAACATGCGGCCGAGCTCGTC